>CBDTUP010000036.1:0-13287 GCA_965363685.1 uncultured bacterium
CGGCTCTGCAGGCGCCCCCCGAGCAAACCGATCGCCGCCTCGGTGACCGGTCTGCGGAGCAACTCCACGAGCCCTGCCGTCACTGGGTCAGGTGCAGCAGGATTCCCTTGAATGAGTGCATGCGGTTCTCGGCCTGATCGAAGATCCTGGAACGAGAATGGTCCGCCACTCCGTCGGTTACTTCCTCACCGCGATGTGCCGGCAGGCAGTGCAGAAAGACGGCGTTGTCGTTGGCGCGGCCGAAGAGTTGCTCGTCGACCCGGTAGCCCTCGAAAAGCCGACGGCGCTCGGCGGCTTCATCCTCTTGACCCATGGAAGCCCATACGTCGGTGTAGACGAAGTCTGAGCCCTCCACGGCTGTATTTACGTCGGGAGTGACCGTCACCGAGCTGTATTGCGAGGCCAGATCAACGTACTCGGGAAGCGGTTCGTAGCCCTCGGGGGCGGCGACCCGGACCTCGACATCGAGCATGGCTGCCGCGACCATCAGTGAGTGGCAGACGTTGTTTCCATCGCCGATGAAGGTCAATACTGAACCCGCCAGCGGACGCGCTTCCGACATCGTCTGCACATCGGCCAATGCCTGGCACGGGTGTTCGAGGTCCGACAAGAGATTGATGACCGGCGCCTCGGCGTGCGCTCCGATGATGTCCAGATGTTCGTGTTCGAAGACTCGTAGCGCAAGGATGTCCAGGTAACGATCCAGGGTGCGCGCCACATCGGCAGGGGCCTCCCGCTTGCCCAATCCCACCTCCTCGTTGCGAAGCGTCATCGGGCGTCCGCCGAGTTGAGACACCGCAACCTCGGTGGAGACGCGGGTCCGCGTCGACGGCTTCATGTAGAACAGGCCGACCTCCCGGCCGGAGAGGGCGGATCCGAACTCCGCCGGATTGCTCTTGGCCCGGACCGACAGATCGAGAGCGTTCTTGAGACCGTCCACACCCAAGTCCGCTACACGCAGGTAGTTCACGTCATGCACCTCTCAGTTGTCCGCCGGTGGCATCAGCCACTGCTGTGATGATCGCCTCCCGCTGGGGCGCGATCTCTTCGTTCGTCAAAGTGTGGTCCGGAGCCCGAAACACAAGTCGCATGGCAATACTCTTGTTGTCTTTACCTAGCGCTTCGCCGTGAAATTCGTCGAACACGCCGACGCTCTCGAGCCACTCCCCCGCCGACGCCTTCACGGCCTTCACCAAGGAGGCGGAGGGCAGGGACTCATCCACGACGAAGGCAAGATCAAACTCAACACGCGGGTACGTGCTGGGGGGATCTAGTTGCCAGAGTCCACGATCCTCCAGCAATGCAGAGAGCTCCAGCTCAGCTGCGATGACCCGCTCGCTCAACCCGAAGGCTCGTGCGACTCCCGGATGCAGCTCCCCGATCACTCCCACCGGTTCACCATCGAGCAAGACCTCTCCGGAGCGGCCGGGATGGTAGCCAGCCACGGCAGTCTGCCGAATCTCCCCCGTGAGGCCGAGTGCAGAGAACAGAGCCCGAATAGTGCCCGCCGCCGCGAACACGTCGGCTGCGGATTCGGCTCCCTGAAGTCCAGTCGGTCCGACGCCGCCGGTGGCGACGAAAGCCAGATGGACCGGTTGATGCGGCACACGAGAATCATCAGGATCCGGAGCGTTGAGAAACACCCGTCCGACTTCAAAGAGAGCTACGTCATCGATTCCGTGAGACACGTTGTATTGGACGGCCTTGAGGAGATTGGCCAGCAGAGTGGTACGCAGGTAGGCCTCCTCCTCACGAAGCGGGTTCCGAACCCGGATGGCCGAACGTCGGTCGTCGTCCATCGGAAGCTGGAGATTGTCCAACTCGTCTCTGCCCAGGAACGAGAATGTCTGGGCTTCGTGATATCCAAGGCCCGTCATGACTTCGCGAATCTTTCTGTCCCGCTTCTGAGGAGCAGATAGTCCGCCCGCCGGTCCAGCCGGAAGCGTTTCCGCGAACTTGTCGTAACCGTGAAGGCGGGCGACCTCTTCAATGAGATCTGCGGGCCGCGTGAGATCTGGTCGAAAGGTCGGGATCGTCACCTGAAGAGGCGATTTGCCTGCAACCGTCATACTCAAACGGGTCAGCAACCCGGCGATTGTCTGGCGATCGAATCCAGATCCCAGGATGCGTTCTACTTCACTGATCTCCAATTCAATCTGCCAGGGCCGGATCGGAACCGGATACTCATCCTTGACATCGTCGAAGGCCTGCCCTCCGGCAAACTCCACCATCAGATGGGCGGCACGACCTGCAGCCAGGGCCGGCAGATTAGGGTCTACACCACGCTCGAAACGAGCCGACGCTTCCGTCCGCAAGCCGTGACGCTTCGAGGAAAACATGATTGAGGGGGGATGAAAGTGTGCCGCCTCGATGAGAACCCGGGTGGTGGTGTCCGTGACTTCTGACTCTTCTCCTCCCATGATTCCCGCGAAGGCAACAACTCCCTCGCCGTCGCAGATCATCAGGTCGAGAGGATCGAGCTTCCTCTCAACTCCATCGAGAGTTGTCAGCGTCTCATCCTTGTGCGCCCGACGAACCAGAATCCTCTCGCCCGCGACCTGGTCGAGGTCGAAACCGTGCAGCGGTTGGCCCATCTCGAGCAGCACGTAGTTGGTGATGTCGACCACGTTGTTGATGGGCCGGACGTCTGACGCGCGCAGACGCATTTGCATCCACAATGGGGATGGTCCAATCGAAACTCCTGCTACCTCGCGCCCTACATAGCGAGGGCATCCCTTCGTGTCCTCGATGTTGATCTCGACGGCCGATCGACGCTCGACCGTTTTCGGTTCAGCCGTCGGCATTCTCAATTCGGTTTCGTAGTAGGCAGCGAATTCTCGCGCCAGACCGATCACTGACATCGCGTCCGGCCGATTGGGGGTGATGGAAAGATCGAACACTACGTCGGGCAGTTGTACGTGGCTGCTGAAGTCCGAACCGATGGGTGTATCCGGATTCAGCACCAGAATCCCCGAATGATCCTCTCCCAGACCCAGTTCAGCCGAGGAGCAAATCATGCCGTGAGACGTGACGCCTCGGATCGTACGAACGCCGACCTCGAAGTCACCCGCCAAAACGGCGCCGGGAACTGAGACCGGCACGACGTCACCCGTTTCGAAATTCCAGGCACCGCACACGACTTCTTGCGGCGCCTCGCCCCCAATGTCGACACGACAGAACCGGAGCCGGTCGGCATTGGGATGCTTCTCGATTTCCAAAACCTTGCCGACGACAACACCCGAGAATTCGGCTTCAAGGACTTCGTATCCCTCGACTTCATGCCCCAGTGAGGCAAAGACGGCCTCAACCTCGAGGGGATCCTGAGTTGGGATGTCAACGTATTCCTGGAGCCAGCGAAGAGAGACCTTCATGTGAACTGCCTCAAAACTCGTACGTCGTTCTCATAGAAATGTTTGATGTGACTGATTCCATGGCGAACCATCGCCAGACGCTCGGCGCCCATGCCGAACGCGAAGCCGGAAAGGCCCTCAGGGTCGTACCCGACTGCATCGAAAACATTCGGGTCGACCATCCCGCAACCCATCAACTCGATCCAACCGGAGCCGCTGCAGACGCGACAACCGGAACCGTCGCAGACGAAACACGAAACATGCATCTCGGCAGACGGCTCGGTGAATGGGAAGAAATGGGGTAGCAGGCGGATCTTCCGATCGGCGCCGAAGAACTCCCTGGCGAAGTGGGCCAGCGTCCCTTTGAGATCTCCGAAGGTGATGTTCTCGTCTACTGCAAGACCCTCGATCTGGTAGAAGACCGGCGAGTGCGTCGGATCAAGCGCGTCTGCGCGGAATGTTCTGCCCGGAACGACGATGTAGACAGGGGGTTCATTGTTCTCCATGTATCGAGCCTGCATCGGTGAAGTGTGGGTTCTGAGCAGCATCTCGTCGGCAGGATCCCCGTACTCCACATAGAGGGTGTCGGACTCGAGCCTGCTCGGGTGAGTCGGAGGAGTGTTGAGAGCATCGAAGTTGTACCAGGCCAGTTCGACTTCGGGTCCCGCTGCTACCTGATAGCCAAGCCCTACGAAGATATCGACGATTTCGTCGACCGTTTGAGTGAGTACGTGATGCATTCCCAGAGCCGGCTCGTATGCTTCGAGAGTCACATCGACTCTGTCCTGTTCGAGGAGTCTGTCCTCGGCGGCACGTTCGAGCACGGAGCGCCGACTGTCGATCAGAGCTTGCAGCTGCGATTGAACCTGATGTACTTGAGCGCCTACCTTCGGACGTTCGTCCGGAGGTAGCTGCCCGAGGCCGCGCCGTGTCGCAGCCAGAAGCGACTTCTTGCCAACGATTTCGGTCTCGAGTTCGGAGAGAGCTTCCAGCTCGGTCACCGCCTCAACACGGTCCGGAGCTTCAGCTAGTAGTTGATCTAGTGATTCCATCGAATCGCGAGGTTAGTCGTGAGAAGGAGTGCCGAATCCGAGCCGGGCGACCATCTCGTAGAGGAGAATCGAACCCGCCACCGAGGCGTTGAGGCTCTCAATTCCCGCGTGCATCGGAATGGTCACCCTCAGGTCACAGGCCTCAGAGATCTCCGCGGGGAGTCCATTCGCTTCCTGCCCCACCAACACGGCGGTCCTTGTCGACCCGTCGAGCACAGTGGGCGGCGAACCATCATGAACTACCGAAGCCACGGTTCGGAAACCTCTCGCAGTGAGGTCCGAAACGTCGGCGAGGTTCAGTTCCATTGGCATTCTGAAGTGAGCCCCAGCCGCCGACCTCAATACCTTCGGACTCCACGGATCCACCGTTCCCGGTCCAAAGACGACTCCACATCCGAAGGCCGCGGCCGTTCTTATCAGCGTTCCGGCATTGCCCGGATCCCCTACTCCCCATAACACGACCAAATTCTGATCGGAAATCCTGGTCGATATCGGAACGTCAGCTACGGCCACGGGACCGCGTGGGTGGGTGGTGGGTGCCAGACGATCCAGGACTGCCTGGGTGACGGGCACCAATTCAAAGCCGGCGGCTCCGGCCAGGGTCGCCGTGACGGCGTCATCTTCAAGGGCGAACACCGGTCCAATGGTGAGTCCAGCGTCCGCAGCGGCCTCCAGGAGGTTGGGTCCCTCCAAAAGAATCTTGCCAGACAAAGCTCGCTCCCGAGCGCGATGAAGCCGGACCGCAGCTGCCACGCGTTGATTGCGCGGCGAGCGGACCGGCTCCATAGATTGCTAGCTCTTTGCGGAAACGGCGGTCTCGACGAGCTGGCCGAATGCCTCAGGATCGTTGACTGCCATGTCTGCCAGCATCTTTCGATCGACTTCGATCTCAGCAGCCTTCAGACCGGCGATGAGCTGGCTGTAGGTCGTGCCATTTTGCCTGGCTGCGGCGTTGATGCGGCTGATCCACAACCGCCGGAAATCGCCCTTGCGAGCTCTCCGGTCGCTGTAGGAATCTTGCATCGCGTGCATTGTCTGCTCGCGGGCCGCACGGTACCTACGACTCCGGGCTCCGGTGTAACCCTTTGCCCGCTCCATCACCTTGCGGCGCTTTTTGTGGCCGTTGACGGCGCGTTTTACTCGTGCCATTACTCGTACTCCTAGCGTCCAAGCAGGCGGTTGACGCGCTTCTCGTCACCCTTGCTCAAATCTGCGTCCCCGGAAAGGCGGCGATAACGATTCACGCCTTTGGCCGTCTTCAGGTGACCGCGACCTGCCTGACGGCGCCGGACCTTTCCGGAACCCGTTACTTTGAACCGCTTTTGGGTTCCTTTGTGTGTCTTCATCTTCGGCATAAGTCCTCCGTCAGTCGCCGTCGCCGGCTTGGTCATCCTCAACATCTTCGACGACTTCTTCGACTGCCTCTTCAGGAGCCGTCTCTGTCTTCTGCGCTGCAAGTACCTCTTCCGGGGCCGCATCAGCTTCCGCCGCGGCAGCTGCCTCTATCGGTACCGTCGCTGTTTCGTCCGCTGCGACTACGTCCACAGGTGCCGTCTCAGCTTCCTCTGCTACGACTGCCTCAACATCGGCCTTGTCGTCGGAGGCTTTAGCTCTTGCAGCCTCTCGGTCGGATCCACGATGGGGATGCTCCGGGTGTCTCGCTTCCTTCGCAGCTGAGGCGAGATCCAAGGCTTTTCTCGTCGGTGCCATCACCATCGTCATGGTCCTGCCATCTTTTCGAGCGTGTTGCTCGACAATGGCGAACTCTTCGAGTTGCTCCATCAAGCGTTCGACCAGCCGGTGACCGAGTTCAGGACGTTCGTTCTCACGTCCGCGGAACCGGACCGTCACCTTGACCTTGTCTCCCTCGCAGAGGAACTCTTCCGCTCTCCGCCGAACGATGTCGAAATCATGGTCACCGATACGGGGCCGGAGCCTCACCTCTTTGATCACGGTCCTGGTCTGCTTTTTGCGAGCCTCTCGCTGCTTGACGGACTGCTCATACTTGTATTTGCCGTAGTCCATCATGCGGCACACGGGCGGTCGGGCCTCGGGAGCGACCTCAACGAGATCGAGACCGAGTTGGTCGGCGAGCCAAAGCGCCTCTTCGATCTTCTTGACTCCGATTTGTGACCCATCGGGTGCGACTACTCGCACCTCGCGTGCCCTGATTGCGTTGTTGACGCGTGGTTCGGCGATCTCGTGACCTCCTCTACGAGAAAAATGCAGCAAAGAAAGGTTTGCTGCATCGTCGTCGCTATCGACCTCGGCTCACCTGAATGTGGCCGGGTGGGAAGCAGCATGCCTCCTCTTGGCTCTCTGTTGTCCGGTGCAGTATACGGAACTCGCGCCGAAGTTCAATGTCGGTGAGCTCTGCCTCGTCGGATCGGCTCGAGGTTCCAGGTACTGGGTTCTACGTTTGGATCCCTCGAAGAACGTTGGCCATCGTGATTGCGGCCGACGCTGCCTCTGCTCCCTTGTTGCCGGGACCCGGCCGGCTGCGCTCTCTTGCGTGGCCGATGTCGCGCACGGTCAACACTGCGTTCCCGATAGGGATACCGGTCGCCAAGCCGATCTGAGTAATCGCGTTCGAAGTCTGGGTGGCAACGTGCTCATAATGATCCGTCTCGCCCTCGATGACGGCCCCGATCGCCACGACCGCATCATGGCCGGCCTCACAGAGTCGCAGCAGTGCTGATCCAAGCTCCAACGCACCGGGCACCCGAGCGATGGTGCACTCCTCAACCCCCGCTTGCTCGAGTGCAACGAGGGCGCCGTCCAGCAAGGCCTCCGTGATCGTGGCGTTGAACTGTGAGACCGCAACTCCAACCTTCATGCCCTTCCCATCACCCGATCCGGCGACTTCATGCCTGCGCATCCGACACCTCCGGCAGATCGAGAATGTGTCCCATCTTGTCGACTTTCGCCCTCAGGTATTCGAGGTTCTCCGGGTTGGGCGTCGTCTCGAGCGGCATTCGTTCGGTGATGGTGAGCCCGTAGCCCTCGATTCCGGCCCGTTTGGTCGGATTGTTCGTCAAGAGTCGCATCGTGGTAACACCAAGATCGCTGAGGATCTGTGCTCCGACACCGTAATCCCTGGCATCGGCCGGGAATCCGAGGTCGAGGTTCGCTTCGACTGTATCCCGGCCCTGGTCCTGAAGCGCGTACGCCGCAAGTTTGTGAGCCAGACCTATGCCGCGGCCTTCGTGCCCTCGGATGTAGAGGAGGACTCCCGTGCCCTCCTCGCCGATGCGTCCCAATGAGTCGCTGAGCTGGATGCCGCAATCGCAGCGTAGGCTGCCAAACGTGTCCCCGGTCAGGCACTCTGAATGCACCCTGACCAGTACGTTGTCCTCGTGCCTCACATCACCCATCACCATGGCGATGTGCTCTCGCCCGTCGATAAGCGACTCATAGCCGACCGCGCGAAACACCCCGAATGCAGTAGGGATCCTTGCCTCAGATGCTCTAACGACTAGCTGCTCGTGACGCCGCCGGTACTCGATAAGGTCGGCGATGGAAATCATCACCAGGTCATGTTGCTTCGAGAACTCCGTCAGATACGGCAGTCGAGCTGGCACCCCATCGTCCATGACGACTTCTGCCAGCGGAGCCGCCGGATAGAGACCAGCTAGACGCGTGAGGTCGATGGCGGCCTCAGTGTGCCCGGCCCGAACGAGTACACCACCGGGGCGATAGCGGAGTGGGAACACGTGGCCGGGCCTGGTCAAGTCCTCAGGGGTCGTTGCGTCCTCAACGAGTGCCTTGATTGTGGCTGTGCGATCGGCCGGGGAGATCCCGGTCGACGTCCCATGCCGGTAGTCCACAGACACCGTAAATGCCGTGTGTCGTCTGTCGGTGCTTTCCGTGACCATCATCGGGATGCGAAGTTCGTCGAGGCGCTCTCCGGTCGCAGGAAGGCAGATGATGCCGCTGGTATGTCGAATCATGAAGCCAATCTGTTCGGGCGTTGCATGCTCGGCGGCCATGATCAGATCGCCTTCGTTCTCGCGATCGGCGTCATCTACGACAATGACCAGCTCGCCGGCTGCAATCGCAGCGACCGCCTCCTCGATGGGAGCAAAGCTCATGAGTTTCCTCCCAACATCATTCGTTCCACGTATTTGGCTATCACATCAACTTCCAGGTTGACCATGCTTCCGGAGTCCCTCACTCCGAGGGTGGTTACCGCCAACGTGTGCGGAATGAGAGCGATCTCGAACTGGTCATCATCTACAGCCGCCACCGTGAGACTCACTCCGTCGACGGCCACGGATCCCTTCTCGGCGACATAGCGAGAGAGTTCCTGTGGGGCACGGATGGTGATACGTTTGCCTTCACCTTCCGGCATCACCTTCACTACCTGCCCCACTCCGTCTATGTGCCCCTGAACAATGTGACCGTCGAAGCGACCGTCTGCAGGCATCGGGCGTTCCAGGTTCACTCGATCGCCGGTCGTCGTTTCACCGAGGTTCGTGCGGGCCAAGGTTTCGAGTACGAGATCGGCCCCGAAACCTGACTCGTCGACGGCGACGGCAGTGAGGCAGACTCCGTTGACGGCTACCGAGTCGCCGATCGACAGGTTGAAGTCTGGAACCCTGACACGCATACGCATACCGCCGTCGGATCTATCGGCAGTAGTCACCTCGCCCATGGTCTCCACGATTCCGGTAAACATCACTCCTCCATGATGAACTCGACCCGTAGGTCGGCGTCCAGCTTTGATATGTCGAGTATTTTTATGAGACGGGAGTCCGCCAGTGTCCGAAAAGTCCCGCCGAAAGCGTTGTAGCCTTTACCTCCGGCCAGGCGCGCTCCGATATACCAGATGCCCCTGTCAATCAGGCCGGCTTTCCACCAGGCGGCGGCGATGCCGGGACCACCCTCGATCAGGACGTCGACAATCCCCCTCTCGCCTAGCGCTGCCGCGGTCGCAGCAGGGTCCGGCCGACCATTCTCGCCTTCCTCAACGACGAGAAGTTCTCCCGGTTGATCGACTCCGGAGGTGGTGACCACGAGGGGGTCGCGGGTAAACAGTTGTGCATCGGCCGGCAATCGGCGGCGACCAGCGACGATCACCGGACGCGGTTGACGGCCACTGTATCCGTCCAATCGCACATCCAGGCCTGGATCATCCGAGATAACGGTTCCGGCACCGGCGAGGACGGCATCGGCTTCTGCACGCTGGCGGTGCCCGTCGAGGCGTGCGGCCTCGCCTGTAATCCACTTGGGTGATCCGTCCGCGGCCGCGACCTGGCCGTCGAGAGTGGTAGCGGACTTGAGAGTGAACCGCGGCCTACCAGTGCGCCGATGGTGGAAATAGCCGGGGTCGAGGTCGGCCAAACCGGGAGCAGAATCGCCGATCTCGACCTCAATGCCCCTTCGCCGCAATTCCTGTACTCCCCTGCCGGAGACACTCATGTCGGGGTCGAGCGCACCGATCACTACTTTCGAAATACCGGCCTCAGAAATCGCCGCAGTGCAGGGACCGGTACGCCCCTGATGATTACATGGTTCGAGTGTGACGTACATCGTGCAACCGGCTTCGAGATAGCCCGCCGCCTTCAGTGCTTGCACCTCCGCGTGTGGGCCGCCGATTTGCCGATGGGATCCCTCACCTACGACCCGTCCGCTGCCGTCGACGATTACGGCACCGACCCGGGGATTCGGATGGGGGTGAAACTCGCGCGCTATCTGAACCGCACGCTCCATATGTTCTGTCACGCAATCGCTCCTTTGAGACCGGCGAGCGCGCGAAAGAGACACGCCCTCCTTCTCCCATCCGGACTGTCACCGTCGGCTCCGGAATCTCACCGGTATCAACCCATAAGGGTTCGCGGGCTTTGACCGCCGGTCGGGAATTACACCCTGCCCTGAAGGGGGCAACCTGATTGTACCCCCTATCGGTGATGGGAAGTCGCGGAGAGAACGTCGGCGACTGATCGGGAGAGCCAAAGTAGCCCCCATGGGGTCGCGAGCGAGGCTGATAGCTGATAGCTGAAGGCTGATAGCTGATAGCTGATAGCTGAAGGCTGACCGCTGAAAGCTGACCGCTGAAAGCGGCGAAGCCAGCAGCTTCGCCTCACATCATCCGACGATCGATCTCGTAACTCGAGCCTGAGACTCGCTTGGCGTGTTCCTTCATCTCGACCGCGATCGCAGAGGCCTGCCACTGCGAGGTGATATCCCGATGGGTGTTGGTTGCTACACCAAGCGAGATCGAAACCACGGGGAAAGCATGGCGTTCGCCACGCCTGTCTGTCACTTCGATGTATCCCCGCAAGGCGTCTGCAGTCTCGTAGTAATCGAGCACCCCGTTGTCGAACACTGAGATGGCCGCGCGCGCGAATCGTTCAGCCTGATCCGGCAGAATCACTGCCACGAAGTCATCTCCCCCGATATGTCCCACAAAGGAAGACGGATCCTCGAGTTCGGCGGCTGCTTCCAGTAGGGCGTGGGCAGTGAATTTGATGACCTGATCGCCCCGCATGAATCCGTAATGGTCGTTGTAGGCCTTGAAGTTGTCGAGATCCGCGTAGACGAGCGCAAACTCGGCTCCAGAATCGATTCGGGCCTCCAGCTCAGTAGCAATTCGGAAGTTCCCGGGTAATCCGGTCAACGGCGAAACGTCTCGCAGTGCCTTTGTACGCCGCAGCACCGCCTTCACGCGTGCGACAAGTTCGTTGATGTCGAAGGGCTTGGTTATGTAGTCATCAGCTCCGAGATCCAACCCGGTGACCCTGTCTTCGGGTAGGGCCTTCGCCGTCAACAGAATGATCGATGTGTTGGCAGCTGCTGGATGGGAGCGAAGGCGCCGCAGAACATTGAGGCCATCCATTCCCGGCATCATCACGTCGAGTACGACGACATCGGGCGCGCCGGTGAGCGCCGATCTCATCGCCTCATGTCCATCATTGGCGGTGTCCACCTCGAAACCTTCTAGTTCGAGATTCACACGCACAAACTGAACTATGTCTGGATCGTCGTCGACGACCAGAATCCGTGCACTCATTTCACGTTCCGTTGATGGCTTCCCGCAATCGGTCGATTGCAGCGACGGGATCATCTGCCCGAAAAATCGCAGTTCCGGCGACAAACACGTTGGCGCCGGCCTCGCGGGCCAGTCGGGCGGTAGCAGGATTGATGCCCCCGTCGATCTGTATATCGACATCCAAAGCGGATACATCAACCCATTTCCGAATGGCTTCTACTTTAGGAAGGACCTCACTGATGAAGTGCTGACCCCCGAAGCCCGGATGAACCGACATGACGAGCACCATGTCACACAACTCGACAAACGGTTCGATCGCCTCGACGGGCGTGGGTGGATTGACCACGAGCCCAAACCCGAGCCCAGTTGCTCGCGCCTGTGCAGCAGCCTCGGTTGGATCTGTGATGGCCTCGATGTGAATCATTGCCAGATCGCCACCGGCGGCGCGAAGTTCCTCGAAGTACAAGTCCGGGTTGGTCGTCATCATGTGGCAGTCAAAGACGAGATTGCTCCTGGCTCGAATTGATGCGATCACAGGCATCCCGAATGAGATATTCGGCACGAAGTGGCCGTCCATGATGTCCAGATGCAACATGTCGACGTGCTGCTCGATCCGTTCGATCTCGCCTGCAAGATCAGCAAAATCAGCTGCGAGGAGAGACGGAGCAATCTTGATGTCATCCATGGAGCGCGAGTGTATAGGCATTACGGACGGCTCAGGACGCTTATGAACATCCCGTCCGTTCCCGATAGATGCGGCCCCAACAGCACACCTTTCCCCCATTGCTTTCCCGGTAGGCCGGGTGGTGGTGATGCTGCGAAGTCCTCAACCACCTCGATGGTCTCTTCAGGTGTCACGGTACAGACGGAGTATGTCACGGTGCCGCCCGGCTTCACGAGCCTGAATGCGACTTCGAGCAACTCCCTTTGAACCTTGCTCAAACGTTCGACATCTTGCTGCTCGACCCGATAGCGGATCTCCGGTCGGCGACGCATGGTTCCCAGCCCGGAGCAGGGAGCATCCAGAAGAACATGATCGAATGAGTCTTCGTTGAAAGGTGGGCGGCGTCCATCGGCTACGACCCATTTCAGCATTGGAAATCGGAGGGCGCCGTCCTTCACGCGCCTGTGATGGCGATCCACCGCTACAACCCTTGCGCCGCGATCGTGCAGGTGGGCGGCCTTGCCTCCGGGGGCGGCGGTCAAGTCGAGAATCAAATCGCCTGATCGAAGCGGAACGGTATTGCCTACCGCAACGCTGGCGGCATCTTGGACGACGAAGTTCGCCGGGACGGTCCCGGCGCTGTTCCAATCGTATGCACCGGGGATACCGGAGACAGGATCCTGATCACCTACTGCGGCGCCGTCACGAGAGCGGACTTGGCGTGGGGCATCCTGCAGCGAAGTTGAGAGAAAGCCTCCGACCTCTTCTTCCGACCAGGCGGCATTCAGGCTGGAAACAATCCAGTCCGGGTATTCGACCCGAGGATCGGAGGGTTCCTCAGGCAGCCCTGATCGGAGAAGTGAGCGAAGCAGACCATTGACGAATCCAGCTGCGCGCTTCGACTTGCCGGTCTTCACAGACTCGACCGCGGAATCGACGATGGCGTGAGAAGGCGCCCGACCGTACAACGCCTCGGCAACTGCCACCCGGAGCACATCGACCACCTCGACATCGAGGGCCGATATCTTCTTGGCGCTGTGCATCTCAATGAGCGAGTCAACTCGCTTGAGGTGCCGGAGCGTCGTATACGTGAGGAACCGGAAGAGGGCTCCGTCGGCTCCATCCAACCGGGAAGCGTCGACCAACCGGTTGCTGAATGCTCCACTTCTCATAACGAGACCCACCGTTCGCGCAGCCGCTTTGCGGGCTTCTACACCGGGTTTCATGTCA
>CBDTUP010000037.1:0-12808 GCA_965363685.1 uncultured bacterium
CCGAGGGGCAGCCCACTCCTGAGAGTTGGTAGTCACTGCCGACATCGAGCACCGATCAGCGCGATGGGCCATCGTTCGACTACCCGACAAGATTGCGGTGGAGGTATTGGATTCTCTCCTTGGTCCCCTCCTCGAGAACCCGCGCAGAGTCGGCGGACCACTGCGAGGCGAACTCACCGGACTCCACTCAGCGAGAGTCGGTGCCTATCGAGTCGTGTATCAGATCAATCTCGAAACTCACACCGTTCGAGTCATCTACATCGACCACCGGGCAGACTTCTATCGACATCGATAGTCGCGGCGCGGAAGTGCCGATCCCGGATACTCGGGGATTTTGCAGTGTGGGTCCAGAATGGATGATCGGCGCTCCCTCTTGCCTCTCCGGACCAGGGCTTCGTGGACTTTTTCGGGTACGTCCCGGACTGCTCTCGTAAACAGCCGGAGTCCGGCAGAGCCGGCTTCAAGGAGCCGGGCTGGAGGAGATTGGTGACGCCCGCAGCTCAAGCCCCTCGACCGCGATTAGCAGGCGCTCGACGGTGCCGTCCTCGGCCAGTTCGAAACGGAAGCGGGTTTCGCCTCCAGCGATGAAGAATTCGGACTCGGACACGGCCAGCAGCTCGATCGGGTCCCCGTCTCGCTCCGACAACCAAAGCCCATCCTGGTGCATGCTGACCTCGAATCGGTCACCCTGGAACTCGTACTCGCCCACGTACCGCTCCATGACGCGCCGCTCGATCTCGATCGCCACCGGTTCCGGCGGTGGCTCGCGCCTTCGATCTGGATCAAGGACCGGGTAGCCCAGCCAGTCGAACGGTGAGCCTTCGTCACCGAGGGCGGCATACACCATCTCGCGGGCGCCGCTCTCAAAGTTGTCGCTGTTGGCCAGGAACACGGCGCCGACACCGGCGTCGAAGTGGGCCACCGTGTAGGCCTGCCAGCCGATGTCATGGCCGGGGTGGAAAAAGGCGCGGCCGAGTGCGGTGTCAAAGCGGCCCCAGCCCAGCGCCCAAGACAGCGCGATCGCCTCGTTCTCCGTCGTTTGCTGCCACGACCGGGGGCCGAACATCTGCTGCGAGTCGATCGTCACCTGCGGGACCAGCATCGCCTCCACGAACTCCCGTTGTGTTCCCTCTGCGCTGAGGAGGGCGGCGAGGAAGCGGGCGTAGTCGCCGGCGGTGGTGATCATGGAGCCGGCTGCGTCGGCGGCGCGGCGGCGATCCAGGTGCCGGGGACGCTCGAACCCATCGTGCGGAACGGCATGGTCGTGCTCGAACCTCTCCTGCCAGACGTAGCTGGTGCGCGTCATGCCGAGGGGGCCGAAGATCCTCTCCTGCGCCAGTTCCTCGAGACCGCGGCCGGTCACCGCTTCGACCACCAACTGGAGCAAGGCGATGCCCTCACCGGAATAGTTGAAACGGGCACCCGGATCGAACAGAAAGCGCAACTTGCCGTCGTCGGTGAGAAAGCGCCAGTTGGGGAAGCCGACGCTGTGGCAAAGAACATGCCGAGCGGTGATCGCCCCGGTACGGTCGTCGCCGTCCAGGTCGGCATAATTTGGATGCGCGCCGAGGGGCGCCCCAAGGTACTCCTCGAGCGGACGATCGAGATCCAGGGTCCCGTCCTGCGTGAGCAGCATCACCAAATAGGCAAAGACTGGCTTGCTGAGCGAGGCGGCGGCAAACACCGTGTCGTCGTTGACCGGCTCTTGCGACTCGGTACTGCGCACACCGACCGAGCCCACCCAAGCCACCTTCCCCTCCTCGAGGACCGCGTAGGAAAGGCCCGGAACTCCGGCCTTCGTCATAATCTCCGGCAAGGTGCGCGCAAGCCCCATGCCCGACAGCGGACCGCTCCCAGTAGTGGCACCGTCGGGTGCGGTCACGGGTGCCGGTGCCGATGTCGGTTGCGTTTCAGATCCACCGACGCAGGCCGAGACCATCAACGCCAGAGAAACCACCAGAGTTGGGAATCGGCGCAGTGGCACCTCCTCGTTTGCTCCACGCAGCAAAACTAACGCACCAGCCCGGACTAGATGCCTTTAGCCGGCTTCTGGATCTCGAATCTCCAAGAAGGGCTCGACCAAGCAGCGCATGATCGTTCGATTCGCCACGCGGCATAGCGGGCTTGTGCAGTCCGCGCCGTCGCTGGTCGATGAAGGACGCGTCGACCTGGATGCCCAAGCGGTCGACCATGTCACCAGGGTCTCGGTGCCCGACGACGTCACGGTGCGTGACCTGCTGCAACACACCAGCGGCGTCCCCGATTTCACCGCCGGCCGGGGCAACTGGGAGCCCTGGCTGGCAGATCCCGATCGAGTGTGGACGCCAGAAGAGACCGTCGCGCTGGTCGATGGGATGGAGCCGCTCTTTCCGGCAGGGCCCGAATGGCACTGGAGCTACTCGAACACCAACTACATCGTCCTCGGCGTCCTGCTCGAGGAAGTCACCGGCCAACCGTTAGCCGACGTGCTGCAGACTCGCATCACCGAACCGTTGGGGATGGACCGCACCTACCTGTCTGGATTCGACAATGGCCCGGCCGTGTTCGGTGCGTACGCATTCCTGTCCGAAGCCGGACCGGCACGACCCATCGACTTTGACTACACCTCGCTCGCCACTTCGGCATCGGCCGCCGGCAGCGTGGCGAGTACAGCACCAGACCTGCACTCCCTGTTCACAGCGATGTTCGGGGAGCGAGTTGTGTCGGCCGACATCCTGACTGAGATGATCGGGAACCCGCGCGACGCCGTGGTGCTGGTGTCGGGGAACGAGTCTGGCTACGTACTGGAGATCACATATGCTCCCACCGCCGAATGCCTTACCGACACCCCATCGAGCTAGCGCATAACCGAGATTCAATCTGCGCTCTACTCAGATGAGAGTCCGATGCTCTGTCATTTCGGGTGGTCAGCGGCGGCGGGACCGCTTGGCGGTGGACCCACTCCCGCCGAGGAACGTTCCGGCTCCGAGTACGAAACCGAAGTCGTACCAACCTCCGCTGTTGAACACCTCGTAGACATTCACGGTTTCACTGAACAGCGAAATGATGAATGTGAACGGGATGATGATTCCGTGCCACAGTCCCGTCCAGAAGCCGGCGATTTCCCCGTCGTCCCCGGCCGTGTCGACTTGCGGGTTGACTCCGGCGGCACAGGCGGACAGAAGCAGAATCAAAAGAACGGCCAGAAAGATCTTGGTCCTCACGGATACCTCCTGCACTCAGCCTATCCGCGCGATCAAAACCCCTGGGATTTGATCCAATCAACTGCCGCCTCAACCGTTGCAAACACTTCTGTTGGGGTCCTCGCGCCGTCCACCATTTGGGAGGTGCGGAACATGGTCAGTAGGGCATGGTCGGTAGTCACGACGGCTCGACAGGGAGGAGGTCGCATCTCATCCATGAGAAACTGGCGAATGGACCTATCGACCTACGGAATCTTGACGATTTCCACGATCGACGGGATAGAGCCGTCCCCGATCACTTCCTCTCGGGTCAGTAGATACTCCGCCACCGCCTCTTCCGTCGGCTTGCCATCGAAGTCGAACACGGCATGCAGTATCCCGTCGGGTCGGAGAATGAGAGGACCGAAAGCGGTCGGACGAGTTTCCACCTGCCATGATCCGACGGGAGCAATGCGCAAACGTTCTCATCCAATTCTTAGAGTGGGCTCACCATATGTTCAAGCAGGCAGCCGATACTTCTGCCATGGAGGTCCATATGAGAAGAATCCTGATTGCTTCGGTGTCGTTGCTTGCAGTCGGCATCCTGGCCGTCGTCGGAATCGTGTTGCTCGGCCCTGATGGTGCAGTGGCGCAGGAGGAACCCAACGACGACTCGGTCACCGCATTTCACGTCAGTCCGCTCGACGAGGTTCTCGACGAACTAGTGGCCGAGGACGTGATAGACGGCGAACAGGCCGATGCGATTCGCGAACGTATGGGCGAGCACATGAAGGAACGGACGCCATTCCTCGCGGACGGCTTCCACTTCGGAATGGAGCGCTTCGCCGATAGACTCCCCGAAGGTTTGACGCCTCCTCCCGGCCCTCCCGGCACCGATGAGTTCAACGTCTGGCTCGACGAGATGCGTGGACTGTTGGGCGACGACTTCTTCGGTGGCCACATGTTCAAGTTCGACCGTGATCTGCCGGAGGAGAGGTTTCTCCCGTTCGGCGGCCACGGGTTTCGAGGTCCGGGCATGATGGGCGACGGCTTCCGCGAGTTCCACCACTTCGGCGATCTCGACGATCTCGAGGGCTTCGTCGACGAATTGACCGAACGCTTCGGCACGGAACTCCCCGAACACCTACAGGACATGATCGACCGCCTCCGAGACACAGTCTCCGAACTCGAAGGTGCCTCGACGTCACTCGACGCCTAGACACATAGCCAACCTCCTCCCCGACCGTATTCGGGCAGTATCAGCATCGCCAATGGTGCCGGTACTGCCCGAATATCTATTGACAGGCCTTTTGAAGTTTCGGTACGCTCTGAAAGTAATGAATGCACAGAATGTTGAGTACGCCGAGCACGTAGGCCGCTACTGGTCTGATCGCGGCGGCAACCGCGCCCAGGGGAAGATGCTGGGGTGGCTCCTCATCTGCGACCCACCCCACCAATCCTCCAAGCAACTCCAGGAAGTGCTGCACATGAGTGCAGGAACCGTTTCGACCAACGCCCGGGTTCTGGAGCAGATCGGCTTCATTGAGAGGATCACATTCCCCAAGGACCGCGCCATTTACTACCGGATGGCAACCGATGCCTGGGAGTACCTCCTGGACGAGAAGCGCACCGGGATGGTCGGCTTGAGGCGAATTGCCGATGAAGGCCGCCAGGTCCTCGCCGACGCCCCAACCGAGCAACACCAACGCATCGATCAACTCGCAGAACTGATGGACTTCATGGACATCGAAATGGCGGCGCTGGCCGAGCGCTGGCACGCACGGAAGGAAAACCGATGACGACCAACGGAAATGCAATCGAGGTACACGATCTGTCGTTCGCCTACGGCGAGATCCAGGCGGTCGATGGGGTCAGCTTCTCGGTCGCGCCCGGGGAAATCCTCGGATTCCTCGGTCCCAACGGTGCCGGGAAATCCACCACGATCAAGATGCTGACCGGGCAACTCCTTCCCGATGCCGGTTCGATCTCCGTCCTGGGCATGACCATGCCGGACCAAACCCTCGAGATCCAGGCCCGCATCGGAGTTTGCTTCGAGGAGAAGAATCTCTACGAGAACATGTCGGCGCGAGAGAACCTCGACTTCTTCGCCCGGCTGTACGGGATCAAGGGCAAGGATTTCGACCCCTACCTGCGTCGCGTTGGCCTCATCGACCGAGCCGACGATCGCGTTGCCAGCTTCTCCAAAGGAATGCGGCAGAGGTTGATGATGACCAGGGCCATGATCAACAACCCCGACATCCTCTTCCTCGATGAGCCGACGGACGGACTCGACCCCGTGTCGTCCCAAGCCGTTCGCAACGTGATCAAGGCAGAGGCAGACCGCGGAGCTTCCGTGATCCTCACAACGCACGACATGCATGAGGCCGATCAACTATCCGATCGAGTTGCCTTCATCAACGAGGGCAAGATCGAGGCGCTCGACACCGCAGAAAACCTCAAACTCGAGCACGGCCAGCGATCTGTCCGAATCCGATCCCGGGCCGGCTCGGAGGTCGCCGAGCAGGTGATAAGCCTGGAGGAGGCAAACGCCGGTGATCAGATTCGCAACGCGGTCTCGGTGGACGGTCTCATGACAATCCACACTGAGGAAGCAACGCTGGAAGACATCTTCATCAAACTGACGGGTAGGGAGCTGAAGGCATGACCGCTTCTGAAACCTCGCCTCGGGCGCCGGTTTCGCACGCGACCATAATCGGCACCATCGTCCGCAAGGACTTCAAAGCCTTTCTGCGGGATCGCTTCTACTTCTACATGTCGATCGTTGGACTCGTCGCCTATGTGGTCATCTTCTGGGTACTGCCCGACACCGTCGACGAGGACATCACCATCGGCGCCACAGGGGCCGGGATCGAGAGCTTGCTCGAACAGGTCAGCGGAGAGGACACCGGCGGGTTGACGATCGTCGCCTTCGACTCTCGCGAAACCCTCATGACGGCCGTCGAAGAGGGCGATCAGGACGTCGCCCTGGGGCTGGCGTTTCCAGATGATTTCTTCACTGCGATCGCGGCCGGCGACACCGCCACCGTGAGCGTCATCGCGACGGCCGATCTCCCGGACGAACTCCGCACGGCAATGGACTCCTTCATCAAAGAAGCTGCATTCGCCACCACCGGTAACCCCCTCCCGGTCGACTATAAGGAGGAGATCCTCGGTGTCGATCGTCTTGGCGACCAGGTTTCTCTGCGCGAGAAATTCAGGCCGCTGCTCGCCTTTCTGGTCCTGCTGATCGAGATGATGTCGCTGGCCGGGCTCATCGCCAGCGAGATGCAGGAACGAACCGTCACCGCGGTCATCACAACGCCGGCGACCCTGGCCGATTTCCTGACTGCGAAGATCATCTTCGGAGCGTTGCTCGCCTTCACGCAGGTGGTGCTGTTGCTGGTAGCGATCCAATCGCTCAGCAGTTCTCCGTTGCTGATGTTGACGATCATGCTGCTCGGAGCGTTGATGGTGACAGGCTTCGCCTTGATCGCCGGCGCCTTCGGCAAGGACTTCATCAGTGTGCTGTTCTGGAGCATGTTGTTCATGATTCCTATGTTGATTCCGGCTTTCGGATTGTTGTTCCCGGGGACCGCATCGATCTGGATCAGGGCGATTCCCAGCTACGGATTGGTGGAGGCCATCACCGGCACGACGTCGTACGGCGAGGGTTGGGCAGAGGCTTTACCCAACCTCGGCATGGTGCTGGCCTGGACGGCCGTCGCCTTTGTCGTCGGATTGGGCATACTGAGGAGAAAGGTGCAGTCGCTATGAAGCTCACAACCGCCTGGCACATAATGCGGAAGGAACTCCGCGTGGGACCGCGTTCTCCACTGTTTCTGTATGCAATCATTCTGCCGGTTGTGATGACGTTCGTCATCGTCGGAGTGTTCGGTTCGCTGTTCGCCCCCAGCCCCCGCCTCGGAATCGTCGACGAAGGCGACTCCCAGGTTGCATCGGCTGCTGAAGAGCTGGACGGAATCGACGTGACCGTGATGGACTCGGTCGATGACCTCAAGAACATGGTCGAGTCCAACGATCTCGACGCCGGATTGGTGTTGATCCAGGGTTTCGACACCGCACTCCGATCGGGGAACCGGCCACCGCTCGAGTTCTACATCGGTGGCGAAAGCCTGGCATCGAACCGGATCATCCTTCAGGTAACCGCCCTGGACCTCGTACGCGAAGCCTCGGGCGAACCGGCCCCTGTTGAAGTGGACGTCGTGACGATCGGTGATGCAGAAGCGGTGCCGATCGCCAGCCGCATGGTTCCGTTGCTGATGATCTACGCGGTAGCCATTTCTGCCGCCTTCGTGCCCGCTGCTTCGATCGTGCAGGAGAAAGAGAAGGGCACCATCAACTCCGTCCTGGTCACGCCGACGACTGTCAAAGAGTTCCTGATGGGCAAAGCCGGCCTGGGGATCGTCCTCGGAATGGCCACCGGAATCATCACGTTGATCCTCAACGGGGCCTTCGGCAACCATCCGCTGACGATGACCCTTGTTCTCCTCATCGCGGCTGTGATGATGGCGGAGATCGGCCTCATACTCGGGATCTTCGCCAAGGACTCCAACATGCTGTTTGCGCTGATGAAATCCGGCGGAATTCTCCTGTTCTATCCGGTCGTCTTCTACATCTGGCCGAGCCTCCCTCAATGGATCGCCAAGATTGCACCGACCTACTGGTTCCTACAGCCGATCTTCGAGGTCGGCGTAAAGGATGCTTCGTTCGGCGATATCTGGGTCCAACTCTTGATCGCACTGGTGTGGATCGTGGCCCTGCTTCCAGCCGTTAACGCCATGGCGAAACGCCTGGAGCAGAAGGTCGCAGTCGACGCCTGAGCCCGACTCTTCTCCGAACCAGGCCCTCTGGAAGGCCGGAAGTGCTCTCCAGAACTCCATCTCTCATACCCCTTGAAGCAAGAATCTGAGTGTGGTATATATAGATTATCTCATGTTGAATACGGAGATATGCGGTAGCAGTCATCGAACGAACACCGAGAAAGGAGCGATGATGAGTGTGCTGCGTTTCAGGGATCCGTTTCAGGAACTGGATCAGATGATGTCCACATTCGGAAGCCGCTGGCAGGGAGGCATCATGCCGATGGACGCCTTCGAAAGGGGCGGCGTGTTCACATTGCGCTTCGACCTTCCGGGCGTCAACCCCGATGATGTTGATCTGACCGTCGAGGCCGGTGTCTTGACGGTCACAGCCGAGCGGCCGGTTGAAGAAACCGAAGACGCAACCTGGCTGCTGCGCGAGCGGCCCTCCGGCGTCCACCGGCGCGAAGTCCGTCTCGGCGATCGCCTCGACGGAGCCAAGGTGAACGCAACGTACGACAATGGCGTCTTGACTGTCACTATCCCCACACGAGAAGAGGCTCGGCCGCACAAAGTTGCGATCGCGTCCGGCAACACTGCAGGCCTGACGGCCGGCGACAGTTCCTAATCGGCCGCAAGGCTGGTTTGCACCGGGGTCCTCCAAAGGGAGGACCCCGGCTTCGCCCTCCTCCTCAAAACCGCGTCCCGGTTCGGAATCATCTATGGGAATGGCGGACTCCGTGGATCCACGCATCCGAACCGCGTCGAGGCGCCCGATTGTGCTCGAGTTGACCGGATGCGCGGCGGGCTATGGGTAACCTCTCGATATCCGTCCGGATCGAAGGGAACATGGACGCCGACAACATCCGGAATCTGATAGCCACCGGGATCTTGCTCATCGTGGTGATCGGGTTGCGTTGGGGCACAGTCCGATACGTCCGCCGCCAGGATTGGGCTTCTCCTCAGATCGGCCGCAGATGGATCGTTCAGATTCGCAACGCGGCCTTCATTCTCATGGCGATGGGGCTCGTTCTGATCTGGGCCTCCGAACTCCGAGCAGCCGCCATCTCCCTGGTCGCCCTCGGTGCTGCTTTCGTTCTCGCCACCAAGGAATTGATCATGTGCGTCAGCGGCGCACTAGTGCGCACGAGCAGTCGATCTTTCACGGTCGGCGACCGAATCGAAGTCGGCTCAACTCGCGGAGTTGTCATCGACCACACCCTGCTGGCCACCACGCTGCTGGAGGTAGGTGCCGCCCATGCACGGACCGGTCGAACAATCACAGTGCCAAATAGCGTGTTTCTCAATAGCGCGGTCATCAACGAAACTTCCGGCCACGACTATGTACTGCACGCTTTTACCGTCGTCGTCCGCAAAGAGGAATGGCAAGACGCCGAGGAAGTATTGCTGAAGGCAGCGCGCGCCCACAGTTCCGGATACCTCGATCAGGCTCGCGAGCATATGGAAACGCGGTCTCGGCTCCATTCGCTGGATCTCCCATCCGTGGATCCAGTTGCCGTAATGGAAGGAAGAGGCGCCGACGAAGTCGCACTCACCGTCCGATTCCCGACCCCGGTTCATCAGAAGGGTCAGCTGGAACAGGACATCCTGCGCGCTTGGCTCGGCGGCAACGAATGAAGTGGATCACAGACAATCTCGGTATCGCCGCCGACATGCAGGGCAAGATCCTTGCTTCACTCATCCTGCTCGTCGTACTCTTCACCCTCCGGATTCTCATCCTGCGGACCATCCACCAGCGACAGGATGACGCCGAGGCTGCCTACAGAACAACAAAGCTGACGTCATACAGCGTCACCCTGATCGGTATCGTTTCCCTGTCCTGGATCTGGCTCGACGCCTTCGACAACGTCGCCACCTACCTGGGACTTGTTTCAGCCGGTATCGCCATCGCCCTGTCCGACGTTCTCAAGAACATGGCCGGATGGCTCTACCTACTGACGAGGCGCCCGTTCAAAGTTGGCGACCGAATCGAGATATCGAACCTCAAGGGGGACGTCGTCGACATCCGGCTATTTCGCTTCTCGCTGATGGAAGTCGGCAACTGGGTGGATGCGGACCAGTCGACGGGCCGGCTCATTCATGTGCCAAATGGGAATGTCTTCACGACACCTATTGCCAACTACACCGAGGGCTTCAGTTACATCTGGCACGAGCTCCCTTTCTTGATCACATTCGAATCCGACTGGCGTTCCGCCGAAACAATCCTTCGCTCTGCCTTGACAGCCCACGCACCGCAACTCGACAGCCGGGCGGAACGGCAGATCAGATCCACCGCCCGCAGGTATCAGATCAAGATTGGAGCCATTACTCCGATCGTCTACCTGACCGTCAAAGACAGTGGAGTACTTCTGACCGGGCGCTTTCTTGTCGACGCCCGGGCGCGAAGATCAATCGAGGAGCTGCTTTGGAAGGCCATCCTCGATGCCATCGCGACCGACCCAACGGTCGAACTTGCCTATCCAACCGTCCGGACGTACATCGAAGGCGCCTTGCCGATCAGGCAAGAGCGGCCCGAGCAGGAAGGGACAAGATGACAGATCACGATCAAACCCCGAGCGCCCCCAAGCAAGAACGCACGCTGGACATGCGGTGGCTCCTGCGTATGGGGGCCATTGTGATCCTCGTCGGAATCTTCGCGGCATTTGCCCTCCAGAATTCCGAGACTGTTGAAGTCGAGTTCCTGTGGTGGTCCTTCGAGACGGCGCGGATCATTCTTCTGATCGGGTCAGCCTTGGTGGGCATTGCCGTTTGGGAACTCGGTGGTTTCATGTTGCGCCGAAGAAGACGAGAGGGTTAGTCGAACCCGTCAGATTCTTCCTCATCTGGCGTCACGACCAGGCTCCAAACCGAGCGTGCCGGAGTGAGCGTGAGATGCACGAATGAAGCAAGCCCCTTTCCCACCGCTCGGTCGAGGCGGGGCACATGGGGACGTCCGATGAACCCCCGCCGCGCGAAATACAGCCAGAGGCCAATCGCGAAGGCCGCCATGAGGCCCAGCAAGATGAAGTACCCGTTTTTGTAGTCCAGCTCCGGCATATTGGCGAAGTTCATCCCGTAAATTCCCGCCATCAGACTGAGCGGCAAAACAATTGCCGAAAACACGGTCAGGACCTTCATCACTTCATTCGTACGCTCACCCACAGTGGCTCGATAGGTCTCGAGCGCGGAGGCGAGCAGCGACCGAGCGGAATCGAGTTCTTCGAGAGCGCGCAGACAGTCATCGAAATTGCCGTCCAGGGTTCCTCGAGCCACTTCACTCTTCACGAACCCGCCGGACGGTCGCGCAATGTTGCGAAGCACATCACGTTGCGGGATCAGCACCCGTCGAAGCCGGACCACATCACGACGCAATGCCTGAATCTGCTCCACGACTAAGGGATCACCCACGATTGCGAGGCCTTCGAGGCGGTCTACCTCTCCATCAAGGCTATCCACGAGCACACGCATCCGGCGCATGAACAGATCGAACAGCACGGCAAGGAATCCATCTGGTCCGGTCAACCGTTCGTCGGCCGTCAAGAAGTCGACGGCCTCGAAGCCGGGGGAATCTTCCGACCGTATCGTTACCAGGAAATCCAACCCTAGGAATGCGTCGACCTCGACGGTCCGCAGGCGCAGAGTGTCAACGGCCGGCGTGTGAGCGATGACAAACAGGTACGCCGCCCGGTGTTCCAGATTGGGATACTCCGTGAACTGAAGGACGTCATCAACGTCCAGTCGCTCGATCTCGAATTGCTCTGCCAGGTACTCGACCTCTTCAGCAGTGGGCGCAATCGCATCGACCCACACCCAGCCCTCTCTCTGCCTGATGGTGCCGAGATCCTCATTTGTCACCTGCTGAGGGGCTTCAGCACCTGTGCTGTGATGTAACTCGATCATCTGAACCACCTATTCGGACAGCACACAGATTACGACGGTGACCGTCTGCACCAGAGGCTCTCTCACCCGGACTCCGCTATCTCGGCAACATGCACGATCGCATCACCACGATTCACCAGCGGATGTTGTGTATGCCCTATGACTACTCCGGCCGTGCGCGATTTGATGTCGCCGAGCTTCTTGCCGAAGGTGTCGTATATACGGGCAACAACCTCTCCGGAGTCCACACGTGCCCCGAGGGACACTTCGAGTTGAATGATTCCACTCCGCCCAGACCGGACCCACCTAGATGATCTCGCAAGAAGTGATGGTGCCGCTTCAGAAGCGACCGAATCGATGAATCCGGTCGCGTCCAGTACGCGCAGAACGCCGCTCACACCGGCCCCTATCGACCGGTCGTCGAACCTCCTCGCCTCACCGCCTTCGTACAGGAGGACCTTCGCTCCTCGCTCGGTCGCAGCCTGGCGCAGCGATCCATCCCGGGTCATCGAGTGCAGCAGAATGGGCGCGCCGAAGGCACGCGCCAGCCTCAGAGTCTCGGCGTCATCGAGATCGGCACGGACCTGAGGGAGATTCGTCCGGTGGTCGGAACCGGTGTGAAGGTCGATGCCGTAGTCACAGCGGCTGACGATCTGATCCATCATCAGAGCGGCAAGACGTGAAGCCAGCGATCCCCGTCGGGAGCCGGGGAAGGACCGGTTCAAGTCCCTCCGGTCCGGCAAGTACCTGTCGCCCGTGTTGAACCCGTGCACGTTGACCACCGGTATGGCGATGACGGTCCCTCGCACTGTCTGTGCGCTGATTCTCTGGGCGACCCTCCGGATTATCTCCACCCCCTCGATCTCATCTCCGTGAACTGCGGCGCTGATCCAAGCGGTCGGACCGGCGGTTTTGCGCGGTCCCTGTCCGCGTCCGGGCCAGCGCTGC
>CBDTUP010000038.1:0-12764 GCA_965363685.1 uncultured bacterium
TCTTGATGAAGGCCACCACCGTCGCGTACTGCCGTGTTGTTCCTCATGACGACATCGGTCGCTTCAAGTGAGCTGTTGTTGGAGACGTGTATGGCGCCACCGTTGCGAGCCAGACTGTTCGAGACCACGGCGTTCACAAGCGTCAGATGAGCGCCCGACGACACCTTGATTCCCCCACCGTCATCCTTCGACGAGCCGGAGTCCTTGACGGTTAGCCCATCAATCAGGGCGACCGCGCCGCCGGTCACCTGGACCGCGGGCGACCCGGTGTCGCCGATGACCGTGATCTGACTCGGATCCCGGAGGTTGGGGATCAAAGGATCGACCAGACCGATGACGCTTCGGTCTTGCGAAATGCCGAAATCCTCGTAGTAGGTGCCCGGAAGCACGTAGACGGTGTCACCGGCGGAGGTGCCGTTGATGGCCGAGTTGATTGTCGAGTAGTCACACGGAGCGTAGGGAGAATCTGCCGCACAGACGTACACCGAGACCGCGGTTTGGGCGCGCGCGACCGGAGTAGCGTGACCGAGGGTCAGGAACTGCGAGACCGCCAGGATGAAGATGCTGATGCGTGCAACCACGACGCGTAGTCGTAGAGTCGTTGAGTCCCTCATTTGGTTCGCCCCTCCGCCGGCGATTTCCTCCCAGAAACCAATACGCCGGCAATGTATCTCAGCGACCCGGAGCCCATTCCGGAATCGAGGATGCGAGTCTAGGTGACTAGGCAGCCTTTCGCTATGGGTTTTTCTGGTACGTTCGGAATCGAGCAATACTCTCCGCTAGCCTCGCCGGTACCTTGAGGGGGACCAATGAGCACGCTTCAAACGGGTCCATTTGAACCATATGTGCCACAGCTTCTGCTCGAGTGGCCGGCATCCGTTCGTCATCGGCAGATCGACGGTTCGCTCGTTCATGTCGACATCTCCGGCTTCACGGCCATGTCGGAACGCCTCGCTCAGAAGGGCAAAGTCGGCGCTGAAGAGGTTTCGGCTGTCCTCAACAACACGTTCACCGAACTCCTGACTATCGCCGCCGAACTTGGCGGCGACCTCCTCAAGTTTGGGGGCGACGCTCTTCTCCTCCTGTTCACGGGCGAAGGACATCCGGTGCGGGCGGCACGCGCCTCGGCGCTGATGAGAGCTCGTCTTCGTACCGTTGGAAAGGTCCAGACTCCCGCCGGCCGGGTTGACCTGAAGATGACGGTTGGCGTCCACTCCGGTTGGATCGACGCGTTCCTCGTGGGTACGAGTCACCGTGAGCTGATTCTGGCCGGGCCGGGCTCGACCACCACCGTCGAGGTAGAGGAAGGTGCCGAAGCAGGCGAGATCCTTCTCAGTCTCGCCACGGCCGCCCACCTGCCTGCCGGACTACTCGGTGATCGGAAAGGCCCCGGAGTCCTGCTGGCGAAGACTCCGCCCGCTCCGGATTTCGATCCGGCGCACATTCACTGCCTCGAGGAGTGCCGGGTGTTCATCCCGACGGCTCTGCGTCCGGCGATCGAATCTCCGACCGATGGGGAGCATCGTCGAATCACCGTCGGGTTCATCAAGTTCACCGGCCTCGACGATCTGCTCGAGTCGATCACCCCCGAGGATCTGGCAGCACGCCTTCACGATCTCGTCGAAACGACGCAGGAGGCCGTCGACGAGTACGGCGTTTCGTTTCTATCGACCGACATCGATGCCAACGGCGGCAAGATCATTGTCACCGGAGGAGTTCCGACCTCCAGTGGCGCCGATGAGGAAGGGGTATTGCTGGCACTCCGGCGAATAGCCGACCGGTTCAGCGGTATCGACCTCAAGATCGGCGTCAATCGGGGTCCAGCCTTCGCCGGCGACATAGGGGCACCGTTCCGCCGCACCTATACGGTCATCGGCGACGCGGTCAATCTATCGGCTCGAGTCATGGGCAAGGCCGCACCGGGCGAAGTGCTGGCTACCGGTGATGTGCTCGACCGCTCGGCCACCCGGTTCGATTTGACCGAACTTCCCCCATTCATGGTGAAAGGAAAGACAGAACCGGTTCACGCCTGGGTTGTTGGGGAGGTTGCCGGGCGTCGCGAGGAGTCCGTGGCCTCTGAGATCCCCTTGTTCGGTCGTGACCGAGAACTGAATCACCTAAGCAACCGGATCGTCGATGATGAACCGCTCGGCCTCATCGACATCTGCGGCGCCGCCGGCATCGGCAAGTCCCGGTTCGTGCGCGAGCTTCGGGCTGCTTTCCCGGAGTTTCCGTGGGGATTCTGCGACTGCGCCCAGTACGAGGCCGCGACGCCGTACTACCCGTTCCGTCGCCTTCTCAGGGAGATCGCGGGGATCTCACTGGAGCTGGATGAGGTAGAGGCGGCGGATGCGATGGTCGGGCTCCTCACCGACAACGCACCGGAGCTGCTCCCGTGGTGGCCCCTCCTGGCCACGGTCATGGACGTGCCGGCCGAGGAGACGTTGGAGACGGCCCAGATCGATCCTCAGTTCCGGCAAACGAAGCTGAACCAAACGGTCGCATCTCTCATAGATGCGATCTTCGATACCGCCGGCGCCATCGTGATTGAGGATGCCCAGTGGATCGATGATTCGTCCCGCGATCTCCTTCTCCATCTGGCGGAATACGCGCAGGATCGGCCGTGGGGTATCGCAGTCGTTCACCGACCGATGGACGAGTTGATCACTGCGCCCGGAGTAGAGAACGTCGACCTGATGCCGCTGGAAGACGAAGCGGCCTCGGCTTTGGCCCGCTACGTCCTGGCCGATATCCCCCTGCTCGACCATCAGCTTCGCGACCTGGTCGACAGATCAGGCGGCAACCCGCTCTTCTTGCTCGAGTTGGCGGAGGCCGTGCGAACGGGCGAGGCACTGCCGGACAACGTGGAAACTCTGATACAGGCCAGGATCGATCGATTGGAACCTACGGCCCGACAGCTTCTCCGGTACGGATCTGTGGCAGGTATGACCTTTGATCCGGACCTCCTCATCGACGCGTTGGGTGACCTCGTACAAGATGCCGGCAAGGAGGGAGTCTGGCAGGAACTCGATGAGTTCCTGGTCCGGCGCAGCACCGGCGAGTACAGGTTCCGGCAAACGCTGTTCCACGATGTCGCCTACGGTGGTCTTTCGTTTCGGATAAGGCGCCGGCTGCATGAGCAGATCGGCCGCGCTCTCGAATCTCACGCCGAGAATCCCGACGACGAGGCTGCGGTTCTCGGACAGCATTTCCTGCTCGCGGGCGAGTATCAGGAGGCCTGGCACTACTCGGCCACCGCCGGTCATCACGCGGCGAGGAAACACGCCAACGTCACCGCCACCCGACTGTTTCAACGAGCGATGGAGGCCTCGCGGAGTGCAGGCGTGGCACCGATCGAAGTAGCCAGCATTGCCGAAGCGCTCGGGAACGTGGCAGAACCGGCCGGGTTGCTGAAGGACGCCGAGCAGGCCTTCCGTCACGCCAGCCGGCTTCGCAAGGACGACGCCGTTGGCCGCGCCAGGCTGTTTCGCAAACTGGGGTACCTTCGTGAGCGAGCCGGTCTCTATCCGCAGGCGTTGCGATGGTTCAGCCGCGGATTGAAGGCCCTGGCCGAGATACCTGATGACGATCAGGTGGTCCTACAGCGAGCCGAACTCGAGATCGCATACGCCGGAGTCAGGTTCCGGCAGGCTCGATACAGGGAGGCGATCAAATGGTGCCGATTGGCGTTGCCGGATGCCGAAGCGACTGGCGACTGGCAAGCTCTCGCGCACGGTTACTACCTGCTCAGCCTTTCACGCCAGCGTTCCGGCGACAAGACCAAAGCCGGGCACAGCGAACGGGCGCTTTCCATCTATGAGGAGCTGGGCGAGTTGGTCGGCCAGGCGAAGGTGCTCAACAAGCTTGGGGTCGATGCCTATTACCGGGGAGACTGGAACGACGCGCTCGATTTCTACCGGCGAGGCAAGGCCGCCTGGGAAGGAGCCGGCGACTCGGTTCGAGCAGCCATGACCAGTTCGAACATCGCCCTGGTGCTTTCCGATCAAGGCCGGTTGGGTGAAGCAGAAGAGGCGTTCCGTGACGCCTTGAGAGAGTTCCGCGCCGCCAACGACAGGTGGATGGTGGCGGTCACGACCAGCAACCTCGGGCGGATCGCAACGCGGGCGAGTCGTTTCCAGGAAGGTCTCGAGCTACTGGAGTGGGCCGTCGCCGAACTGCGCGATATCGGAGCCGAGCACTTCGCTATCGACGCCGAATCGAGGGTGGCGGAGAACAGGATATTGGCCGGCGATATCGAGAACGGACTTGAGTTGGCCGAGCAGCTCTTGCAGAAGCTGACCTCGGCGGATGATGAACGGCACCGACTGCTGCATCGCCTGCGAGCCTCGGCCGCGTTTGCGACCGGAAACACAACGTACGCTCGGTCGGAGCTGGAGCGAGGGCTCGAGGACGCCCGCAGCAAGGGGAACGATTTCGAGGTTGCCCTCTACCTCGACACGCTGTCGTGCGTATGCGGCGGCGAGGTGGATGAGTCCTATCAAACAGAGGCGGCCGGGATATTCAGCAAGTTGGATGTCGTCAGCGTGCCCGAACGAATGGTGTGCGGGTTCAACATCGAAGTGGACATGGACGGCGCCCGGCCGGTGCCCGTCGCGTAGACGCGTCGATCAGAGTTCTATCTGTAGGCCTTCGAAGGCGGCGCGAGTGTTCGGGAACGATTCTCGGGCCATGGCCACCAGACCGTCGATCTCGTTGTCTGTCCTGGCAGGATCATGGCTCACCAGAAGGAGTTCTCTTACTCCGGATTCCTCGGCAGCCTGCGCTGCTTGGGCGTATGTGCTGTGGCCCCAGCCGACGTAGTGGTCTTCATACTCCTCAGGGCTGTACTGGGCGTCGTGCACGAGCATGTCCGCTCCCGCGGCGAGAACCCGTAAAGCTTCGTCAGCCTCGGAATCGCCGCGTTCGCAATCGGTGGCCACCACAATCGATCTATCCGGTCCGTCGACTCGATACGCAGTGACTCCTTGGGGGTGGCGAAGAGGTGCGGCCGTCACTTTCAGGTCACCGATCTCGAACACCGTGCGTTCGAGTGTCACATAGCGTTTGTGGGCAGCCGTGTCCCGAATCGAGACCGGAAACCAAGGGGGGCGAAGCGCACCCTCAATCGCATCCCTGCTGCTCATCCCTTCCCAACCATGTCCGTAGAAGGTGAACGAGTTGGCGTCGTCGTATAGAGGCCTGAAGAACAGAAGTCCCTGGATGTGGTCCCAGTGGTAGTGGGTTAGGAAGACGTGGTATTCGGTGATGTGCTCCGGAGAGCCCTCTCGGTGGAGTCGCGTGATGCCGGTACCGGCATCGATCAGCACCATTGAAGACTCGCCGGCGTCGATATCGATGCACAGCGTGTGACCGCCGTGTCGGTTGGTCTGTGCCCCGGACACGGGCATTGAGCCGCGAACGCCCCGAAATGTCAGCAATGGTTGTGTCATGCGCTACCTATTCCAGGCAACCTGACAGCGCCCCCGATCATCATGTTGTGTCTCCCCACATCTGTCGATCCGGAGAGGACCCTACCGCGAACGGCGACTTGTGTTCGAGAACTTCTATGGCATGGCGGTAGCCAACCTCAATGAGATCGTCATGCGCGGAGAAATCCATCATTGCAAACTTCGATACCGGTGGCCGGAACACGAGATCTGCCAGGCCCTCAAAGCGGCGCGACGACACAACACTCCCGATCTCAGATGCTCGCAGCAGCGTCTCCATGATTCCGGGAACCGCCGATCTTCTCCGTCGAGCTCGCTGCCGGAGGGCCCTCCACCCTGATACCTCTCCATCGTGCGGTAGATCGTGGGCAGCCAGGTCGACCGGGCCCCGCAGGTTCACGGCCATCATCGAACCCGGTTCACCGAGTTCGAGAGCGATGTCGACGGGAAGGTTGTTCATGACCGCCCCATCTACGAGGACGTCGCCATTCGGTGCACGCATGGGTGGGAAGATCCCGGGGATCGCGATGCTGGCGCGGAGAGCCTGCCAAACCGGGCCGGTCTGATGAACCTGAACTTCGCCTTGCGAAAGGTTGCTCGATACGCAGAAGTAGTTGAGCCACAGATCCTCTATCTCGGCGTCACCGAACGCCTCCCGCAGTTGGTGGCGGACTTTGGCACCGCGAGTGAGAGCGATCATCGGAGGAGTCAGGTCGAGCGGCGATCCCAAATCGACGAGCGTCCGAACCGTGATGTCCCTGCTCTCCTCCCAACCACGCCCTGAGGCGAGATGTGCACCGATGACGGCGCCAAAGCTGGCACCGGCAACAGCATCGACGACGATGCCGGATTCCTCGAGCGCACGGATTACCCCGATGTGGGCCAGGCCCCGTGCTCCACCGCCACTCAGAACGAGGGTGTTTGATGTTCCGGCTAACACTCTGGCAAAGCGTGGGTATCCGGCAGAAGTTCCGTTGCGAAGATTGAAGCACTTGAGGCCTGGGCGATTGGCCAACCACTGTCCGGTGTTCCTCGGCATGCGTTGTGAATCGTGAGCCATCACGAAGTCAATCCGAGCGCTCGGTCGGTGGTCGAGGCCGTCCAGGAGATCTCGCTCGAACCGATTGAGTTCCGGCGAGGCGGTGGGTGAACCTATCAGAACGATCCGGTCGGCGATATCGAGGCAATGTCGGACCCATTCGGGCGACTCGTGTCCGGCCGGCAGGAGCACCTTGTCGTTGACGTTCTCGAGTTCCTCGATCCAGCGGGTTGTCGCCTCCAGTGAGTCGAGGTCTCCCGGAGTGTTTCCGATATCAGCGGTCTCCACGGAGCCGAAGACCTCGAGTGCCTGCGCCAGATCTTGCGTGAAGGCTCTGACGTCTCTGGTTCCACCGGCCGGGATCAATGCGATGGTTTTCACGTTGCCGGTACCCTCGATGCCATGGATCGAACGACCGAGGCGTTCCACGAGGGTTCGAGTGACAATCGAAAAGGCCTTCGGCTCCTCTTCGATCAGCTGCTCGAAATGTGCCCGGTTGATTTCGAGCAGTTGCGAGGGTCGGATCGCACAAACCGAGGCCGTCCGGGGCTGGTCGCTGAGAACAGCCATTTCACCTACCGCCTCACCGGCGGAGATCTCTCCCACGGTGATGGAAGTGTCGCCCTGGCCATGGACGTATGCGCGCAGCCGTCCGCTCAGGACGACGAAGAGAGAATCACCTTGTTCGCCTTCCCGGATGAGAACTTCGCCCCGTTGCAGCGAACGAGGAGACGCCATCGAGACGATCTTCGCCCGGGTCGCAGGTGAGAGCGACGCGAATGGCGCGATCTTTGCCAAAGTGTCTTGCGTTGCATCAAGGGCCTCGCTCATGGTCCCTCCTGTCGGAGGCACGCTACCGGCACATCACCGTCTGCGCGCCCGAAAGCTGCACTTGCTTCCACAGCAGAGTGGGAGTTGTGCATGTATCCTCTCTCCCTTCGAGGCGGGAGATTCATGAAGATGACAATGCTCCGTCCGCCGCGACTGCGGACGCTGGAAACTGAAGCTGAGGAACGCACGGTCACCTGGACCGAACTCTTTTACGACCTCGTGTTCGTGGTGGCTGTTGCCGGGCTAGGTCATCGGCTCCTCGAGGATTCGACTCTCGGCGGGTTCCTCTCATTCACGGGTCTCTTTGTTCCACTCTGGTGGGCCTGGGCGGGTTTCACTTTCTACGCCGATCGGTATGACACCGACGACCTCGGCCAGAGGCTGCTGGCAGTAGCTCAGATGGTTGCGGTCGCCCTGATGGCGGCCAGCATCTCAGGCGGCGAGGCGGAGTCGTTGATTGCCTATGCGCTCGCCTACTCGGCGGCCCGGCTGATTCTGATCGTGATGTATCTGCGGGCGCGACGTCATGTTCCCGCAACCCGCGAGTTGGTTACGGGGTACACGAAAGGGATGGCCGTGGCCGTTGCCTTTTGGCTGGTCTCAGTGTTCATCCCGGAACCGGCACGGTACATCTTCTGGACGATCGGGTTGCTCATCGATTTCGCCACGCCCTATCGCCTGCGGAAGGTGCAGGCCAAGGCGCCACTTGATGTAGCGCACCTGCCGGAAAGGTTCGGTCTCTTCACGATTCTGGTGCTGGGCGAGTCGATCGCCGCCGTCGTCGCGGGACTCGACCACGAGGGCTGGAAAACTGGTCCGACGTTGGTGTCGATCCTGGCTGTGATCATCACGGCCACCCTCTGGTGGGTCTACTTCGACAACCTCGACGGGACGGTGGTGCGGCGGAGGTCCGATCAACGCAAGGCATGGAAGCCCACGGTTTGGATCTATGGCCACCTGCCGCTGGTGATCGCTCTGATCATGACTGCGATCGGACTCGAACACGCCATAACCGCAGTCGGGCACCACACTCTCGAAGCGGCCGAGCAGTGGCTGTTGACCGGGGGACTGGTCACGACGATGGTGGCCTTGGCGATCATCCAGATCGCCACCGACTCGGGGAACCCCGCAACGGCGACGGCGATTCGGCAGATTTGGATTACCCGCCTGCGACTGGCGGGGGCTGTTCTGATTCTGCTTTTGGGTCTGATCTTCGGCAGTGGAAGTGTGCTCGGATTCGTGATGGCCCTGACTGTGGCTTGCGCCCTCCAGGTCGCCGGCGATGTCTGGATCACCGACCGCGTCAACATCTGATTTGGGTTTCTCCCCCGCCGGAGTGGGTCGGAGGGGTCGAGACACAGAGGAGACCTGCTGGCTGCGCCAGCAGGCTGAGTTGCTCCCAGTAGGTAGGGGGGATATGTACCCTCCCAATCATGAAGACGCTGCTGTTCGATGGAGACTGCGGGTTGTGCACTCGATTCCTGGCGTTCACCGATGAACGGCTGGTAGGGCGTCCCTTTGAATACGTCTCGTTGGCAAGCGATCAAGCGCGCGATCGTCTCGGGGAGGATTACGCGCGGGTTGTCGATCTCGACACGATGGCAGTTGTCGATGGTGACGCCGTCTACACGCAGTCAGATGCGGCACTACGGGTCGTGGCAGAGATGCTACCCCCTTGGCGCTGGTTGCGGCTTCTCCGAGTTATTCCACCATGGATTCGCGATCGTGTGTATCGGTCGGTGGCCCGGCGCCGCCAATGGTTCGGCCCGGCAGCCTCGTGCCCGGTGCATCTTTCGGCCGCTGCCCCCGATGAGCCGGCTCCCTGACCACCCCGCGTGAGGCCTTGGTGTTTCTCCCTCCGAGGGGGGGTCGAGGGGGGCAACTCTGGGCAGATCCGCGAGCGCGTTTCTCTCCCGCCCGGTGCGGGAGATGTCGCCGTATCTTGCTCATGCGCTAACAGTGCCTGGTTCTGGCGTTGGGAAGCGCGCAATTGTGGCGGTTTTCTAACGCCAGAATGGGGATTGGCCCAGAACGGCAAAACCTCCTCAGATCCCAGCTTCCGCGACCGGGCGAGCGCGGTTACACTCAACGCACTTCCCCGCGCGGCTTTCTGAGTCACGCGTCCATCCTGCTCCGTCAGATAGGCGGGGCCTTCCACACAGGTGGATGTCCAGAGGAGGAGAAAAAATGAGGAACTACGAGGTGATGACCATTCACCGGCCTGAGTTCGTCGAGGACGACGTCAGGTCGAAGGTCAAAGAGATCGAAGCGCTGCTACAAGCACGTGGCGCCGAGATCACCGATACAGATTTCTGGGGCAAGCGCCGCTTCGCCTACGAGATCAATCACATTCGAGAGGGCTACTACTCGGTGGTCCAATTCGATCTCGATGAATCGACCGATACATTGGATGACCTCGATCGGGCACTGTCGTTGTCCGACGCAGTTGTACGACACAAGGTCGTCCGCCGGGACAACCGCTGATACACGGGATCTGTCACACCCTCTATTCATAGTGAAGGTGTCCATCCCGAGGAGAGAAGAACATGGCGACAAATACCGTGACGGTCATCGGCAATTTGGTCGAGGATCCCGAACTACGTTTTACCGGCTCCGGCGTGGCAATGGCCCGCATCCGGTGCGCGGTAAACCGGCGCTGGCGTGACCAACAGGGCGAATGGCAGGAGGAAACCAGTTTCCTCGGCGGAACCTTGTGGCGCGAAGCTGCCGAGAACGCGGCCGAATCCCTTCAGAAGGGTATGCGGGTGATCATCACCGGCCGGCTAGAGCAGCGGAGTTGGGAAACCCAGGATGGAGACAAACGATCCGTCGTTGAGATCTCGATCGATGAACTCGGTCCCAGCCTCAGGTGGGCAACCGCCACGGTATCCAAGACGCAGCGTCAAGGTGGAGGCGACTTCGGAGGCAATGCTTCCGGATCGATTCCCGCTGCTCCCGTCGCCCGCGAGACATACGGCCCCGATGAGGCGCCGTTCTAGGAGACGAAATGGCACGCCCCCAAAAACGTAGAAAACGCCGGCCGGAAAACGGCCGCAAGTTCAAGAAGAAGGTCTGCTACTTCTGCAAAGAGAAGATCGACTACATCGACTACAAGGATGTAGCGATTCTCCGCAAGTACATGTCGGATCGGGCCAAGATCCGTTCGCGTCGAATTACCGGCAACTGCACTCAGCACCAGCGTGAGGTCGCTATAGCCATCAAGAACGCCCGCGAGATGGCCCTGATGCCCTACGTAAGCCGATGACGAAGCTAATTCTCATCAAAGACGTTGATGGTGTCGGAACGGCCGGAGATGTGGTGGAGGTATCCGACGGATACGCCCGCAACTTCCTGGTACCGAAGCATCTAGCCGTCAAAGCCAGCGCCGGTGCATTGAAGAATGCTGAAGACGCCAAGAAGGCTCGCGAGGAAACAACCAAGCGATTGCGTGCAGAAGCTGAAGCTGTCGCAACGCAGCTGGTTGGGACCAGGGTCGTAATCGCCGCCCAGTCAGGTGATGAAGGCAAACTCTTCGGGTCGATCGGCATCGCCGACATCGTCGAAGGTGTTCAGAAGTTCACCGGCGTCGAACTGGATCGCAGGGCGGTTCGTCTCGACGAGCCGATCAAGACGATCGGTTTGCACGAGGCCACCATCAAGCTGCATTCCGACGTCGAGTTCCCGCTCTCGTTGGACATCATTCCCGCCTGATGGCAACAGAGGCCCGACCACAGACGGGCCGGTCGACGGCTCCCCCAGAATCTCGGGGCAGTTCAGGTCGCGTGCCCCCGCACAACTTGGAAGCAGAGGAATCGGTCCTCGGGGCCGTGATGCTGTCGTCCGATGCCGCTAATGCGGTGATGGACAAGCTCAACCCCGAGGACTTCTATGTGCCCGCGCACCAGGCGATCTTCGAGTCGATCACTCAGTTGTACAACGGAAACCAGCCGATCGACGTGGTAACGGTCTCCGACCTCCTGCGCAGGAGCGAGGAACTCGACCGGGTCGGCGGGGTCATGTACCTGACGGAACTCATGGAACGGGTACCGACAGCATCCAATGTCGATTACTACTCCAATATCGTCGAAGAGCATGCCATGCGCCGGAACTTGCTCCAGGCCGGGGCGAGGATCACGGACTTAGCCCTGCAGACCGACCAGGAGATCATCGACGTCCTCGACAACGCTGAGCAGACGGTGCTGGGTGTCGCCGAGCGTCGGGTGGGCGATGGCCTCCAGCCGATAGCTCCGATGCTGCAGTCGACACTTGAAGTCATCGAGGAACTCGAAGCCACAGGCGATTCCATCACCGGCCTGGCGACCGGATATCGGGATCTCGACGCAAAACTGGCCGGACTCCATCCGGCCAACCTCCTCATCGTGGCGGCGCGGCCCAGTATGGGCAAGAGCACGTTGGCCCTGAACATCGCATCAAACGTGGCGATGGATGGCGGAACGGTTGCTGTGTTCTCCCTGGAAATGAGCAAGGAAGAGATCATCCAGCGAATGCTTTGTTCTGTCGGTCGAGTCGATTCCATGGCTCTCCGCACCGGTCAACTCGATGCCCGCGGATGGCAACGAGTAGTCAACGCGGCGTCAAAGATGTACCCGGCACCCGTCTATGTTGACGACAGTGCTTCTGTGACGGTGACGGACATTCGGGCCAAATCCCGGCGACTGAAACGACAGCACGGCCTCTCTCTGATCGTGGTCGACTATCTGCAACTGATGCAGGGTCGCAATCGTGAGAACCGGCAGCAAGAGATCGCCGAGATCAGCCGGAATCTCAAGAATCTGGCACGAGAGCTAGACGTTCCGATCATCGCCGCTTCACAGCTCAACCGTGGTTTGGAGGCGAGGGAGGACAAGCGTCCCCGGCTCGGCGACCTTCGTGAATCGGGCGCGATCGAACAAGATGCCGACATCGTTCTGTTCATCTACCGGCACGAGTACTACTACCCCGATGATCCCGAATCCAAAGGTCTGGCTGAGATCATCGTCTCGAAACATCGAGCGGGGGCAACGGGAAAGGTCGATATGACGTTCCTGCCCAGATACACGCTGTTCGCCGACGTCGGCAGGGACGTAGGTCCGTAGATACCGTCACGAGGGCATTAAGGATGAGACCCCCTTGGGAGAGGGGGTCTCAATCGTTCTCGCCGGCCGCCGGTCGGGAAGAGTCGGAGGAAGGGGGTCTCCGTAAGTGCTCGGCAGTGCGTATCCGGTGAAAACGTTCTGCACCCCTTATCGGCGCGAGCACGGGGGCACTTGAGAGGTTTTCTAGAAGCGGTCGGTAGGCTGCGCCGATGTCGCGAAGATGGGTCGCCGCTGCAACGCTTGCTGCTGTCTCCGCTTCGTGGGGCGCCATCCCGCTCATCGTTCGGAACGTAGAACTGCCGGCGGAGCAATTGGTGGCGGCCAGGCTTTGGCTGGGGGCACTGCCGGTAC
>CBDTUP010000039.1:0-12560 GCA_965363685.1 uncultured bacterium
CTACATTGCCGATCGAGTCGATCTCGAGAAGCGAGCGGCCGACCTCTTCGAGTGGATCGGCGCCGGGGATCTGGAGGTACGCATAGGAGCCCGCTTCCCGCTGGCAGAGGCCGCCGACGCGCACCGGGCCCTCGAAGGTCGTAGAACCACCGGCAAGGTGCTGCTGGAGCCCTGAGCACGTCTGCCGACCGGCCTATCCCACCTGGTTCCAATCTGAGTTGTCGAGGGCCTCGACCCAGCCATCGCCGCAGGTCACTCCTTGAACCTCGAGTTGCAGAGTCCGATCGTTGAATGCCCACTCGAATGTCTGACCGCATCCGTCGACGTCAATGGTGAGTCGCTGCGAAGCGAACGAGACGGTACCCGTCAGCTCGGCTTCGCCCTCCCAAAGCGAGAAGCCTTCCCCGAGAAGCACGAGCGTCATGGTTGCCGACGCCTCGTAGATCCCTTCCGGCAGATCGATGCGTCGCCAAGGTAGGGCGCTCAGGAAACGTTCGCGGACACGGTCGAATGCACAGGGGTCGTCGACCGGATCGAGGACTCGCCAAGCGCCGTCATCGACCACGCTGAATGTGCCCCTGTCCTGTGGGCAGTTCGGATCGTTGAAGAGTGTGATCATGTCGCCTTCGTACTCATAGTGTCCGACGCTCATGTATCCGCTGCCGGCGTGATAGACCCGAAACGTACCGCTACACAGCCCGAGGATCTCGTCCCCCAGCGCCAGCCGGTACGGAGGACACCTGCGACATCCGCCTGCGGGCCCCAGTACCTTGGGGGTGACCCGTCTGGCGAACATCCCATCGACCGGCGTTGGTTCGTAGGGCGGAGTCGGTTTCGTGTACGCATAGGGATCATGACCCGTCGTGGTCGACGTGATGGTCCCGGAGCCGCAAGCCACCAGGAGAGCCATCGCCACGAGGCCCACAAGCAGTTCCCGGGAAGCGTCGCGCTGCATCAGTGAGACCCGATACTGCCCAAGCATCGTGATCAGGTGGGGAGGAGGATCACATGGAGGTGTTTGGGGCCGTGGACGCCTAGGTTCAGGATCTGCTCTATGTCCGCGGTCCGGCTTGGGCCCGTGATTACGAACAGGTTGCTGGTGTCGGCCGCAGCGGTCGGGTTCTCTGCCACCCAATGGGAGAGGCTCGGCGAGATGTCCGTCGATCGCAGCAAGGCGATGTGGGCCAAGGGGATGAGTGAAGCCATGCGCGGGCGGCCCGGTCCGCAGTCGAGCACAATTGAGCCGGATTCGGCCAGGCCGGCTATGGCTCCGGTGATCCCGACCTGAGCGTCCATGTACCCAGCCTGATGGTTGAGCCGTTCAGACGGTTCCGCCCCAACTTGGCTGCTCCTCGGTCCGCCCGGCAGCCTTTCCAGCAACCCGGGGATTGGCAGATGGTCGGCATCCCATGCCAGGTAGTCGGTCGCCTCGTACTCCTCCAGTAATCCGGTGATGATGTGGATGGCTTCACCGTCGTCGGTCAATCTGTGGGCGATTCCGTCCACGGCTTCAATTCGCGTTCGGAACCGTTCGACGAGGTCGGTTCCAGACAGATCTGGCACCAGTCCACCAGGGGCTTCTGGCGGACCGACCGGGAGGTCCGGGTTCTGAGTCGCCGTGCGGATCCGCTGCAGGAAAGCTTCACGTTCCACGCTGGCGCTCCTTCCAACGAGCATGGAAAGGTTTGGCCGCCGGCGCCGGCAGGTCTCGATGATCGGTCCAAGCTGCCCCCCGCCCGGGCAGCGAGCCGAGCCACCCTTGCTTGGCAAACAGTTGCGCTCCGATTCCCCCGGCCCGGGTTGCTCCTCGCCACAACCGGGGGTTGGTTGCGAGGCGTGTGTACCAATTCAGCGCCCTCTCTAACCCTTCTGGCGGGTGGCCTTCGTTGACGGCATGGCGTCGCAGCTTTAACAGCAAACCGGGCAGGTCGATCCTGACCGGGCAAGCGTCCAGACACGCACCACACAGGCTCGACGCGTAGGGCAAATCGTGCCACTCCTCCAGACCCATCAGCGCCGGCGTGACCACGGCACCGATCGGCCCTGAGTAGGTGGTTCCATAGGCGTGTCCGCCGGCCTCTCGATAAACCGGGCAGACATTCAGACAAGCTCCGCACCGGATGCAGGCCAGAACCTCGGCTGTGTCTCCACCGAGCACTCGCGATCTGCCGTTGTCGAGGATGATCACATGGAACTCATCGGGGCCATCAGGGTCTCCGTGTCTCCGGGGGCCCGAAACGATGTTGGTGTAGACGCTCAAACGCTGGCCGGTCGCGCTACGGGCGAGCACTTCGAGGATCACCGAGGCCTCGGCCAGCGTAGGAACGATTCGTTCCATCCCCATGACAGCAACGTGAATTCGCGGGGCGCTGGTCGTGAGTCGCCCGTTGCCTTCGTTGGTCACGAGGACGACGGATCCGGAGTCTGCAATCGCCACATTGCACCCGGAGATTCCCATGTCCGCCGACAGGAAGATCTCACGGAGATGGTGTCGAGCGATCCCGTTCAGCTCGAGCGGGTCATCGGTGTATTCGACCCCCAGCTTGTCGGCGAACAACTCACCGACGTCATACCGGGTTTTGTGCATGACCGGAGCGATTATGTGGGACGGGGTCTCACCGGCGAGCTGGATGATGAATTCCCCGAGATCTGTTTCCACCACTTCGAGGTCGTCGGTCTCCAATGCAGCATTGAGATGGATTTCCTCCGTCACCATCGACTTGGACTTGACGATCCGTCGCACACCCTGGGATGCCGCCAACTGCTCTATGTAGTCGATGGCTTCATCGCCGTCGGCGGCGAAGTGGACCCGGCCACCGTTCGCCTCAACAGCATCTGCGAACTGGCCCAACAGTGCGTCGAGGTGCTTCAGAGTGTGCAGTCTGATCGAGCGAGCTTGATCTCGCATCGCTTCCATTGCCGGGAAATCGGCCCCTGCTTTTTCTCGCTTTGTCACGAGCCGCCGGGCTCCGATTTCCAGCGCGGCGACGCCGGGCGTTCCCAAATCCTTGCGAGCCCGATCGATGAATGTGACGGGGGAGATCACGGTGCCGGCTCTTCGTTGAGGATCTGGGCCAGATGCTTGACTTCGATCTGGGAACCGCGGCGCCTGAGTCCGCCTGCTAGGTGCATCAGACAGCTCACATCTATCCCCACGAGGAGGTTGGCTCCCGATGCCTCCACGTTGGTCAACTTCGTGGACATCATTGCGGCCGAGACGTCCGGCATCTCCACCGAGAAGAGACCACCGAATCCACAGCAGTTCTCTGCGTCGGGGAGTTCGAGTCGTTCGAGTCCGGCAACGGCATCGAGCAAAGACTCGGGCTGGCCTCGAATCCCGAGATTGCGGAACCCGTGACAGGAAGGGTGGTAGACGGCAGACTTGCCGTGACATGCCGCTCTGGCATCCGTGATGCCCAGGTCGTCGACGAGAAAGCTGCTGAACTCGCGCACTCTGGCGGCCACCCGATGCGCGGCGGCCAGCAACGCATCGTCCTCCGCGAGAAGCTCTGGACTGTGATTGATCATCATGTCTGCACACGATCCGGAGGGGACGACGATCGTGCCCTCCGTGGCGTCGAGGAGCCGGATCGTGTGTTCCGCCATCGCCTTCGCTTGATCTTGATAGCCGACATTGAAAGCCGGTTGGCCGCAGCAGGTCTGATCGAACGGGAACTCGACGGTGCATCCGTGGCGTTCGAGAACATCTACGACGGCCTCACCCACATCGGGAGCAAAGGAATCCACCAGACAAGTTACGAACAACTGCACCTTTGCCATGGAGGAACCCTATCGGATTGTCTCTAGGATCGCCGGATCAAACCAGCGGAGGTTCGGGTGCGTCCATTGTCGGTCGGAGTGCAGCTACCGGAAGTCGAGCGCGAGGTGCGCTGGGATGAGATGCGCTCGATTGCCGTGCTGGCCGAAGAGATCGGGTTCGATTCGATTTGGGTCGGCGACCACCTGATCTATCGGCCCGAGAATGGTCCGCCGCGCGGCCCCTGGGAAGCCTGGTCGCTGCTGGCGGCGATCGCCGCTTCCACCAATACAGTGGAGATCGGACCGCTGGTGGCGGCAACTGCTTTCCATTCGCCGGCGATGCTCGCCAAGAAGGCCATCGCAGTCGACGAGATCTCCGGCGGCAGGCTGGTCCTCGGCCTGGGGGCCGGATGGAACCGGGCTGAATTCGATGCTTTTGGCTTTCCCTTCGATCATCGGGCATCCCGATTCGAGGAGGCGTTTCACATCATTCGTCGCCTCGTGAAGGGCGATGAGGTCGACCACCAGGGGCGGTACTACAACACCGACCGGGCCGAGATCCTCCCTGCCGGCCCGAGGCAGGAGGGTCCGCCCATCCTCATTGGCTCCCAGGGCACGCGAGTTCTGAAGGCCACCGCGCCGTTCATGGACCAGTGGAACGGTTGGTACGCCTGGTACGGCAACAACCCGGCTGGCCTGCCGCAACTCCTCGGCAAGCTGGAAACTGCCTGTGCAGAGGTTGGCCGGGACTCATCCGAGATCACCAAGACCGTCGCAGTCCTCGCCACGCTCCCCGGTGGGGAGGGGCGGATTCACGGCGATGCGGAGAATGAAGGTAAGGATCCGCTTTCAGGATCACCTGCCGAGATCGCAGGCATTCTGGGACAATACGCCGACCTGGGGATCGCTCATGTGCAGATGGTCCTCGACCCCATCACCGTTGAATCAGTCGAGTGGTTTGCCTCGGTGTTGGCTGAGTTGGACGCTTGAGTTCGTCCGAAGGTACGACGCCGGAATTAGAGATCGGCCGAATCGAGGACCGTCACCGGATGGCCGGTCTCGTCGAGAAACCGCAGCAGATCGTCGGGGCTTATCGCGGTTGTGAGCGAGTTGTCCAGTGGATGGAAGTGAAGGGGATCCGCGTCCAGGAGGCCCTTCTCGAGGACGACTGTCACAACTCCGGCGGTGTCGTTGACGACGGCGAACGGTGTGACGGCGCCGGGGATTACTCCCAGATAGGTGTCGAGGCGTTCCGGACTGGCGAACCCGAATCGCCCGGCGCCCAGAATCTCAGCTAGACGCCGTAGGTCAACCTTCTGGTCCTCAGGTAGGACGACCAGCCACATCGCCCCCTTCTTGTTGCGAAGGAACAAGCTCTTGCAGTGCCCCGTCTGGAGCGGACCTCGCAGCCGTTTGGCTTCCTCGACGGTGAAGACGGGTGGATGCGAAACGGTTGTGGTCGTGATCTCGAGTTCGTCGAGGTACGCCAAGAGTTGCTCGGGAGTCCAGTGCACGTCAGCAGCGTAGACCACGGTCGACTTGGTATCCCGGCCCCGAGTTCAGCAGATACCCGAGGTGAGATCGCAGGTTTGGCGTCTATTGCCTGTCGGTGAACCATGCGTGAAGTGCGGCACGTAGATGAGTTTCGATTCAGCCTCAGCTCTCAGCCTTGAGCAATTCGATCCGGCTCGGAACGCCGTCGCATCAGTAGCCCGATCACCAGACCAACGGCGGCGACAACCGCAGCAGCGGCGAATGTCTCGGACAAAGCCATCGTCGTGAGGTCGGCCTGGGCGCGTGCCAGCACATCGGTGTAGGACGGGTCGGTTATCGGCGGCAGCTCGATCGTGCCGCGCAACTCCCCGTATCGATGTAGTCCCCAGGCGGTCAATCCGGCCAAACCGACGCTGAGTCCGATGAGCCTCAGCACCATTACCAGGCCGGCCGCGGTACCACGCCGGTCGGGGGTGGCTGCGTCGACGACGGCGGCGGCACTGGGGGCGATCACCAGGCCAAATCCGACTCCAAGCAGAGCCAGTTGCCAGGCCATAGCCGGGTAGCTGATGTCGGCGGTCCAGCCGGTTCCCATGAGGGTGAACCCGGCAGTGGCTGCGATCAGACCCGCGACGATCGGAGGCTGATATGAGAATCGCTCGGCCAACCTTCCGCCGGCGTAGGCCGCGGCGGCCATGGCCGCGGTCAAGGCACTCAGTACCCATCCCGCTATCACTGCCGATCGTTCCATGTCGACTTCGATGACGTTGACGAACAAGGGGACATCGACCATTGCGATTACGAGTACGGCGCCAGTCAGGAAGTTGATGATCACCGCCGAGACGGCCGTTCTGCCCCGGAACACTGCAAAATCAATCAGCGGGTCTTCCTTCTTCCTCTGTATCTGCACAAACACGATGATCGCCACTGCAGCGACCGCGAATAGCCATCGGAGTCCGCCGCCGGGCGATCCTGTGAGTTCCTCGAGTCCGGTGACGCTCTGAATCTGGGCCGAATCGAGAAGTGCGAGGTCCAGAGCTATGAGGGCGACGGCCAGCGCACTCGCGCCGGTCCAGTCGATCCGAGCCTTGCGCACCGGCCGGTCGTGGTCGCGCAACGCCCACCAGGCAGCGGCAATGCCCAGCAACGTGAGTGGGATATTCAGCCAGAACTGCCAGCGCCACGAAAGGAACCGGACCAGCATCGCACCGTAGAGAGGTCCCCACACCCACCCGAGCGTGTCAATGGCACCAAGGGTGCCCAGAGCCCGTGCCCGCCGTCGTTCTGTGTATACGTCGCTAACGACTGCCATTCCTACCGGGACCAGAGCACCGCCGCCGAGCGCCGTCACAACCCGGCCGGCCAGGAACGTTGGGAGGCTGCTCGTGAGTGGAACCCAGATCGAGCCGGCCAGGAAGACCACCAGGGCCCCGATGTATACCTTGCGGCGACCGATGATATCGCTGAGCCGACCCATGAACGGCATGACCGCCACATAGGCAATCAAATACGCATTGACTATCCAGGCCGCGTCGTCCAGTCCATCGGGAAGGATGATCCCCAGGTCGCCGATGATCGGGCGAAGCATGGTCGAAACCACCGTGAGATCATCTGCGGCGATGAAGATCCCGAATCCGACGACGGCCAGAATGGAGAACGGAGATGGCTTGCGCTCAGCCATCGAGATCTGGTGGTGAGATCTCCACCTCTGCTCCGTAGTCCGTCATCCGAAGACTCCAGGTTGTGACGCCGTCTGCCATGTCGGTGTTGAACGACAGTTCTCGGATCTCGCCGGAGGAAGATTGGATCCATAGGTCGCCGTCGACTGCCTGGCCGGCAACCATTCCGGCGGTTATCTGCTCGATGCGGTCGGCCGGCGCCGTCACGCGGTAGTGGGCCAGCGTTTCGCCCTCGATTTCCTCCTCTCCGGTGAAGTGCACGTTGGTCAGTCCGCCGTTGAGGAGCGCCGACCATCCCTGTGATGGATCAAAGAGGGTTGCGACGTCGAAGGTGAATCCCGATGGTGCGTCTTCCCAAGCGCCGGTGATCGGGTTGGTGATCCAAGTGTCGGCGCCGATTTGGATGGCGCCTACCTGGGTCGGGATACCGAGAGCTCGAACGCTCAGCAGGGCGTCGGTCGACTCTGGAGCGGAGAATCGGCCTTCGGCCGATGTGAACTCGAGGATGTTGTCCTCATCGATGTAGACGGGTACACCCGTTCGCTCCAGGAAGAAGCCGACTGCCTCCACCGCGCCCATAGTTTCGATTGACAGCGCAAGGATCGCCTCGGGGTCAGCTTCCGGCGACTCGTCCGAGCAAGCTGCGGCCAGGAGAGAAAGGACGATCGAGAAGATTAGGAGTTTCCGGAAAAACATGTGGCAACCTTACCGGCATGCGGGGTTGAGAGAACACTCTCCGTGCTACGTTTGAGGTAGTCGAGGAAGGAATTGATGTACGGCCCCGCTCAGTTCGTGCGAGCTTTCAATCGGAATGTTGCCATCGTCCAAATGCAGGCCGAAGGCCTCTCACACGCCGACAGCCTGATCCAAACCCCTTATCAGGTGAACTGCTTCAACTGGGTTGTGGGCCACCTCATCACCGGACGTGACGACGCCCTGACTGAGGTTGGGGCAACTGGTGTGTGGTCCCCTGAGACGGAGCAGCGGTACAGGCGAGAATCCGACCCCATCCTCGAGGATGGGGAGGGTGTACTTCCCTTTGCTGATCTTCTGGAAGCTCTGAGTGAGACTCAACGGCGTATCGAGCATGCTGTAGGTGAACTGACTGAGCAGCAGCTTGCGGTCGAGTCCATGTTTGGTGACAAGGCGGTGAGTCTGGCTTCGCGGTTGCGGTTCTATTACTTCCACGACACCTATCACACGGGGCAAACTGAGATACTCCGCCAGTTCGCGGGAACCGCCGACAAGCTGATCTAGGTCCTCGAACCTAGAACCTCTCTGCTCACTCGTTCAAGCCGATCGAGACGTGACCGCAGTCGTTGCAGATACGCCGGAGGATTCCCCCGGATACCGTGTTGTCGGTGTAGGCGTGTTCGTGCACGACACCGTTGCGGGCGTTCCTGACCCTTTCGAGGACTCCCGGGTTCCGACGGAAAGCCGATGGCTCTCCCACCGTTTCCTCTTCTAACGTCGCTTCCTCTACTTCGAGTTCGACGACTACGTCCCTAGGGATCGGCTCGAACGAATCAGGCCTTGGAACCGGGGTTTCGGCCTTCGGTGGAGGCTGTGGCCGGGTGACCGGGGCCGGTTGCTCTATTGGTTCCGGTCGGGTCAACTCTGGGGTTGTCGGTTGCGCCGGTTGCTGATGTTCGGTCAGGCCTTGCACCCTGGCCACAAGGATTGCTTTCAGGGAGGGGATGGCTTCCTTACGTCGCCTGAGTTTCCTTTCCTCACGCTTCGAGGTCTTCTCCTTGGCGGCGTTGATCGCCTTCAGGCCTTCGTAGGAGAAGGCGATTGGATCCTGGGCGACAAAAGCCGAATGCTCTCCGTTGAGAGTGACGACGAAGCGGGCGCTTCCGACTCTGTCTATCTCAACGAGGCTCATCGGCCATGTACCAAGTGGCTTGTCGTTGCGAGCAATGGTGATTCCGCGCTCTTCCACCCAGAGTTGGACGTCCAACTCGAGATCCGGGCGATCGATGGCAGCAATGTGACCTCTGAAGCGCTTGCGGTGTATGCCTCTCATGATGCGCTCCGGACCTGGGATAGCCCGCTCCTGCTCGGTTCGATGAGCGCTTCGTCGGCATCGATCGTGGCACACATTGCCTTGGCCAGGCCGGCGAGAGCGATGGCGGTGTCTGAATCCATCCGGCCCGCCCGTACGTCTGCGACGGCCCGTTCGAGGTGCCGGAATACCGAGGCAAGGGATGGGTTCTCGACTGGAACCTGACGTGTCCGGGACCCACGATTGGGATCGTGCGATGAGCAGAATCCCGATGCTCGAATGATGCTCGAACGACATGGTTGGCCGTCCTTGCGGATGCCGCGACAGTGCTCCGCGGATGCGTCGGCAGGCTCTGCTGCTACTTCCGTGCTCGGTTGGACTGCGACGACCTCCAGGTTGCGGTCCTCTCGCAGATCGATGCTGCTGGAGGCTATCTCGTCGGGAGAAGGCAGGAAAGCGCTTCGTATCTTCGTGAGTACTCCTCCTCTGGCTCGCCCGCCGTCTATGTGAGGGAGAGCTTCGTAGGAGAAGGACAGTATGTCTTCGGCCTCGAAGAAATACCGCTCATGTCCAAAAGTCATGTCGAACTGATCGCTCGAGGTTCGGGTAGCAGTGACCTCAGCGAGGCTCCACCTACCTACCCTTTCGCCGTCGGCCTCGACGGTGAGACCGTGATCATCCAGGAACACGGCGACGGGAAGCCCGGGACCTTTGTCGTCGGGCGAACGTAGGCGGCCACGAAATCGCATCACACAACCTCTTGTTCTAGCCGCCCCGTGTGGTCACTCTCGCGCTTAGAGTGAGGTTTGTCAAGGGGAACCGACGAAGGCCCTCACCTGTCTGATGGCTACGATGGCCATGGCCGCATCGTCGACGCCGTCCGCGGAGAGGCTCTCGACGAACTTCCGCAGCCGGACCAGACCATCGTCGTGTTCGTGGAGGTACTCGGCCACCATCTCGTCCGGCCCTGCCGGCTTGATGGTCATGAGGACCGATGCAGCTAGATCTCGTCGCAACCTGATGAGATCGTCGTCGAGGGTCTGATTTGCCCAGCGCTGCCACTTGGTCGCAATGGGGAGATCCGCCACTTCGTCCTCGAGCCAGTCGATTTCGAAGACCTGACCGATGAGGAAGAAGACACGAGCGACATCCAGCAGTGGATAGCCCGTGTCTCGCGCAAGGTCAATGATGTCGGGAGCGTGAACCAGTTCCCGCTGAAATACGTGTCGCCTAGCGATGTCCTTGGGGACTCCAGCCTCCATCAGTTCGTCGACGGATCCCTCCCGTTCCCGGCTCCACAACGCGGGCCCAACCGTCGCGATAGCCTTGGCAAGGTCGGCGAAAGCCGTCTTCGTTTCAGCAATTGTGACCGACAGATCATCGTCGCGGGGACGGGTCAGATACCAGCGGGTCAGCGCTTCGACCAGTCGATCGACGCCAAACATCAGCTCTTGTTGCATCTCAACTTCGACTCCGTCCCGGAGCTGTTCAACCGCACGCCAGCGGTCCGATGCGCCGGTAACCTCGCGGGTGATTCGGAAGGCCCGGACAATATCAGCAGGTGTCGAACCCGTCTCATTCATCAACCTGGTTACGAACGTGATCCCTTCGGAGTTGACCACCTCGTTGGCCAAGATCGTTGAGACCAGCTCCCGACGCAACGGGTGTTCTTCGATGAGATGCCCAAAACGTTCCTGGATCGCGCGTGGAAAGTAGGCGCGGAGTTCAGAGGTGAAGTGCGCCTCATCGACGAGTGCGGTGATCATCAGAGCATCGGCGAGGCTGCGCTTCGAATAGGCGAGCAACACCGCCAATTCAGGACGGGAGAGGCCCTGCTTCTGGGAGATGCGATCGCTCAACTCTTCTGTGGTCGGGACTGCTTCAATGACACGATCAAGCATTCCCGCCGTCTCCAGCATCGTGATCAGGTCCTCATATGCTTCTACCTGCTGAGGTGATTGCTCGAGTTCCTGTAAGAGGATCTGAGCTTGCAGGAAATTGTCATAGAGAACCGCTTCCACGATGTCGTCAGAGACCGAGGCAACGACCTCGTCCCGCTCGTCGCGAGTGATTTCTCCACGCTCTTCCGCGAGCCTCAGCAGGATCTTGATGTTCACCTCTCGGTCGGAGCAATGGACGCCTCCCGAGTTGTCGATGAAATCTGTGTTGACCTTGCCCTTGGCGGCATACTCGATCCGGCCTCGTTGCGTCAGTCCAAGGTTTCCGCCCTCGGCGATCACCTTGCATCGCAGATCGCCGCCGTTGACCCGCACCGGATCGTTGGGGCGATCGCCGACGTCGGCATTCGATTCAGATGTCGCCTTCACATAGGTGCCGATGCCGCCGTTCCACATCAAATCGACTGGTGCGGTCAGAATCGTTGAAATGAGAGCGTTCGGTGTGAGCTTTGCCTGGTCGGTTCCCAGTACCTGCTGCGCCTCGGGTGACAGATCGATGCTCTTCGCAGAACGGGGATATATGCCTCCACCCGACGAGAGTGTGTTCACGTCATAGTCGGACCATGAGGATGCCGGCAGTTCGAACAATCTGCGACGTTCAGCAAACGAAACCCGCGGGTCCGGGTTCGGATCGATGAAGATGTGGCGGTGGTCGAATGCTGCCACCAGCTTCAGAGCCGGGGACATCAGCATGCCGTTGCCGAACACATCGCCGGACATGTCACCGATTCCGACGACGGAGATCGGTTGGGTCTGGACGTCGATCCCATCTTCCCAGAAGTGGTACTTCACCGATTCCCAGGCGCCCTTGGCAGTAATGCCGAGCGCCTTGTGGTCGTATCCTGTCGACCCCCCCGATGCGAAGGCGTCGCCCAGCCAATAGCCGTACTCCTCTGCGATGGCATTGGCGGTATCTGAAAGGGCTGCAGTTCCCTTGTCCGCAGCCACGACCAGGTAGGGGTCTGCGCCATCGTGGATTCTTGTGGCCGGAGGATGAACTACCTCCCCGGCAACGAGGTTGTCGGTGATGTCGAGCATGCCGCGGATGAAGGTGCTGTAGGCCGACTTCACCGCGGCCCGGAGATCGTCTCGGTCGGTCGGTGGTCGTCGCAGAACGAAACCACCTTTCGATCCGGTGGGAACGATGATCGCGTTCTTGGTCATCTGCGCCTTCATGAGACCTAGGACTTCCGTGCGATAGTCCTCGCGGCGATCGGACCATCGCAACCCGCCGCGCGCAACCAATCCGCCACGCAGATGAATGGCCTCCACCTCGGGTGCGTACACGAAGATCTCGTATTTCGGATGCGGCAGCGGCATGTTCGGCACAAGGGCGGAGTCGAACTTGAAACTAAGCGATGTACGTTCCTCTTGATATGCGTTCGTCCGGACCGTCGCGCGGATCAACTCGAGGAAACCGCGCAAGATGCGGTCTTCCTCCAGAGAGGCGAGGGCATCCAGTTCCTCGGTGATTTGCTCGACCAGAACGGGCTCGAGTTCGGTGTCCTCGTCAGGATTGAATCGAGCATCGAACAATCTGACCAGGAGTTGGGCGATCCCAGGATGAGCGGTGAATGTGTCGTTGATGTAGCGCATCGTGTAGGTGGGGCTCACGCGGCGCCAATAGGCACGGTACGTCCGCAGGATCCCGACTTCCTGGTGTGT
>CBDTUP010000040.1:0-12520 GCA_965363685.1 uncultured bacterium
ATCGAGCCGGGTGCGAGCTCGAGATCCTGGCTCAGCAGACCTTGCAGGAACGTAACGGCATCTGCTCCCGACACCACCACAGCCTGGTGGAGGTCGGTGACCAGTCCGCAGGCGCCGCGCAACGCCAGATACTCGGCCGTCACGTCTCCATACGAGTCAGACATGAGCAGCTCCGGCCAGGGCGGCCAGGGCGGCGGCGGCCTTGTTCATGGTCTCCTCATACTCAGAGGTCGGGTCACTGTCGGCGACGAGCCCCGCTCCCGCCTGGACCCACGCCTTTCCTTCTGTGGCCACGATCGTGCGCAAACAGATCGCGGTGTCGATATTGCCCGAGAAGTCGATGTAACCCAATGCGCCTGCGTACGGACCTCGTGCCACTGGTTCGAGCTCATCGATGATCTCCATCGCCCTCACCTTCGGTGCACCCGACACGGTTCCGTGGGGAAATGTCGCCCGCAGAACGTCAACCGGGCCAACACCGGGTTTGAGAGTCCCTGAAACCCCGGAAACGATGTGCATCACATGGGAGTAGCGCTCTATCACCATCAAATCGTCTACCGAAACGCTGCCGAACTCGCACACCCGCCCGATGTCGTTTCGTGCCAAATCGATGAGCATTACATGCTCGGCCCGCTCCTTTGGATCGCGCAACAGTTCCTCGGCGAGCAACTCATCCTCCGCCGGAGTCGCTCCACGGGGTCGAGTGCCGGCAATAGGTCGAGAATGCACCACGCCGTTGCGAACACGGGTCATCAGCTCGGGCGACGATCCTATGACCGTGACATCGGGATGCCGGTGATAGAAGAGGTATGGGGACGGATTGATCATCCGGAGTGCTCTGTAGGCAGCGAAGGTGTCGAGTTCATAGGGCACCTCGAGCCGCTGGCTCAACACGATCTGAAACGCCTCACCCTCGCGTATGTAGTCCTTGGCCCGACGCACTGCATCTTCGAATGCCTCTCGTTCCAACGTCGAGAGGGCAGCTGGTGGGGTGGGGGCGGGTTCGGCCATCCGGGGCGTGTAACCGGCCGGCCGGCCGAGACGCCGAGCAGCACCCTCGAGGTTCCGGACGGCTTCGGCGTATTGGGCTTCGGGATCATCACCCACGAACACGTTGCGGACGAGTGTTATCCGTTGTGCCAGACGATCGAAGGCTGCGAGAGCACCAACGAACTGCCAGACCATTTCCGGCAGGCCTCGGTCGTCCGGCGGGCGAGCAGGCAGATGCTCGATGTAGCGGACGGCGTCATAGGCCAGCCAGCCGACGGCTCCAGTATGAAGTGGCGGGAGTCCTTCGTACTGGGCGGCCGACAATCCGGTGGTCAGCTGTTCGAGTACCTCGAGCGGGTCCCCGGAAGGAAGCGTCCGCTGCGGATCGTCGACACTCGATTCACCCGACCGGGCGGTGAGAGTGAAGGCCGGATCCCACCCGACGAAAGACCATCGCGCCCAACGTTCACCACCCTCTACCGACTCGAGGAGGAACCCGGGGGCATCACCGACCAGCTTCTCGTAGGCAGTCACGGCCGTTTCGCGATCGGCCAGAACCTGCATCGTCACCGGAACAACGGCATGCTCGTTCGCCAGGGCAAGAAAGGCAGAACGGTCGGGGGTGATTGGCATGCTCGGCAGAGTACTCGCAGTCTGGGAGTTGGTCGTAGAAAGCAACAAGCCTTTGGCTGATAGCTGAAAGCCGATTGCTGACAGCTTGCTAGGTACTCTCGTTGATGAACTCGCCGAACCCCGAGTCACCGAAGATGTCGAGCATCCAGGTGGCGATACGGGTCAGATTGCCGGTGATCATGAAGATTCCGAACGCGACCAGCAGAACACCCGAGGCAACGTTGATCGGCTTCAGGTATTTCCGCATGAACTTCATCGCCTTGAAGGTCGCACTCATCCCGACCCCGGCGATGACGAACGGCACTCCCAGGCCCATGGCGTAGGCGAACAACAGGATCATGCCCTGCCCGACGGTGTCCTGTGCAGAAGCGACCAGGAGGATTCCGCCCAGGATCGGCCCGATACACGGGGTCCAGGCAAATCCGAAGGCCACTCCCATGACGGGTGGGCCGAGCAAGCCCAATCTGCCCGTGTTCACATGCATCCTGCGTTCACGCATCATCCACGACGTGAGCTTGCCTCCACGCTGAAGTGCTGTCAGCACGATGAGGATGCCAAAGGCGATGACCATCCACCCTGCGATCTTGGAGAGGCCGACGCTGTTGCGCTGCAGCCATCCGCCGAGGCTGGTCGCACCTGCCCCGAGGCCAACGAATACGAGGGTGAATCCAAGTACGAACAGGCTGGTAACGCCCAGCATCCGCTTCCACGAGGCGGAACTCTCCTGGAGGTCTGCCACGCTGTACCCGGACATCAGACTGAGATACCCGGGGAGGAGCGGCAGAACACAGGGCGAGACGAACGAAAAGAGTCCCGCAACGAAGGCACCGATGATTGTGATTTCCATATCCGTTGATCCAACCGGCTTGCGTACCCCGATGTTCCCAGATTCGGCGAGTGTTTCGAAGCCGTAAAGGTCACCCGATAGAGGACTTCCGGCTGAAGCGGGCCACAAATGCCGCTCCCCGCACCGCAATGAGGACCGCTATCGCCCCCCAGATACCGGTCAGGCCCCAGCCCATCACCGGAACCATCACCAGCAGGACGGCCGACAGGCCGGCCGCTCCGACGGTGGCCACAGCCAGGAACCTGAAAGCGCCGGCACCGAGGTACAGGCCGTCACCTACGAAGACCAACGCCCCGATCGGTTGGATTAGGGCAAGCACCACAAACGCCGAGACGATGAGTTCGCGCACGGCGGCATCGTCGGTGAACAACCCTGCCACCAGGTTACGGGCAAGGAAGAGAACGACCCCGAAAGCCACACCAATCCACCACCCCCAGGTCAGCAGCACACGTGCGGCTTCCCGGATCGACGTCAGATCATTCTGTCCGACGAACCGGCCGATCATCGCCTGCGCGGCGATTGCCAAGGCATCGACGATCAACGCCAGAAACAACATCCACTGTGAGACCACCTGATGGGCTGCAACCTCATCGGTACCCAGGGCAGCAGCGGTTGCCGTGGCGAAGGTCAACAAACCGACCAGCGACAGGGTACGCGCCGATAGAGCTCCGCCTACATTCAGGAACGGCCGGAATTCGGATAGTGAAGGCATCCGCCATTCGAGCCCCCAGTCGGACCGGTGTATCAGCCAGAGGAACCAGATTGCGCCGACCCATTGTGCGATGAGAGTGGCAATAGCCGCTCCTCGGATTCCCCATCCGAACCCAAAGATCAGCAGCGGATCGAGGACCAGGTTTACCAGGTTCAAACCAAGCGTGACGACAAGTGGAGTCACCGTGTTCTGAAACCCTCGAAACGCCCCATGCCCCACGGTGATCAGCAACATTGCCGGAATCGCCAAGGCACGGATACGTAGGTACGGCGTGGCGGCCGAGTTGACTTCGTCGGTGGCTTGCATCAGCCCGAGCAAACCGCCCGTAGCCGACTCGACCAGCACCAATCCCGCCAACCCGATCGCGATCGCCAGCACGATTCCCTGTAGGACGATCTGAGCAGCCATGTCGGATCGTCCCGATCCAAGATGCCGCGCCACCAGGGATGTCGTGCCGTAGGCGAGGAAATTGAAGGTGGCAAACATCAGGGTGAATATCGCCGTCGCCACGCCCAGCGCGCCGAGTTCCACCGAACCGAGTTGACCGACGAACGCCGTGTCGACCAGTGAAACCAGCGGGTCGGCCGCCAGCGCACCGAGCGCGGGTACTCCAAGCCGGATGATCTCTCGCGATAGTCCTTCTCGCTTGTGGCGAAACGGACCCAACTACTCGCTCATTCGTTTGTCCGGGAACGGGCACAGATCGAGGAGGCGGCACTCGAAGCAACGTGGCTTGCGGGCATCGCAGACGTCTCGCCCGTACTGAATCAGGCGCATCGAGAGGTTCTGCCATCGGCTCTTCGGGAAGAGCGCCTTCAGGTCTGTTTCAATCTTGACCGGATCGGTTTCGCTGGTCATGCCGAGACGATTGGAGAGCCTCTTCACGTGCGTGTCCACCGCAATTGCCGGCACGTCGAAGGCTTCGGCCAACACAACACTGGCGGTCTTTCGCCCCACTCCCCGGAGCTTCACCAGTTCGTCGATATCGGCGGGTACATTTCCCTCATGCTTCTCAACCAGATCCATCGCCAGCGCGATGATCGACTTCGTCTTCTGGCGGTAGAAGCCGGTCGAGAAGACGATCTCTTCAACCTCCTCCGGATTTGCCCCGGCAAGATCCTCCGGTGTGCGATACCTGTCGAACAAGACCGGTATGACCTTGTTGACGTTCTCATCCGTGGTTTGGGCGGAGAGGACTGTCGCCACCAGCAGCTGCCAGGGAGACTGGTAGTCGAGCGCGGTGCCGATCTGCGGATAGCGTCTGGCAAGGCGGCTACCGATCAGACGTGCATGCCTGATCTCCGGTTCCGATGGAATGGTCCCGTCTGCCCGGAGATGTCCTCGTGCCATAGCGCGGAGAGTAGCGCGAGCAGATCGGCGGTTGACAAGCACTACGATGCCGCCGGTGAACCTACGACAAGCAATAGAAGAGTACGGCGAAGTCAACGGCGACCTGCTGATGGTCGACCGCTTCCTCAACCACCGAGTCGATCCCGAGGTCATGACGGCCGTCGGAGTCGAGATCGCATCCTGGCTCGACGACCGCAGACCTGATCTGCTACTCACCGCTGAAGCGAGCGGGATTCCGCCGGCTCTCGCCGCCAGTCGGGAGATGGGCATCCCAATGGTGTACGCGAAGAAATACCTGGGACCGGGCGAGCGCTACACGTTCTCGCGCGAAGTCTCCTCACCGACAAAGGGCACGGAGTACCGGGTCGAGGTTGCCAGACGAGTGCTGGAGCCCGGCCTTCGGATCGCCGTCGTCGACGACTTCCTTGCAGGCGGCCGTACCGCGGCCTCGCTCGGCGAGATTGCCGAAGAGGCAGGGTGCGAGGTTGTCGGCGCGATCTTCATCATCGAGAAGACCTTCTCAGGCGGAAGGGAACTTCTCGAGTCCCACGGCTGGGATGTGCACGCACTGGTCGGGATCACCTCGTTGGAAGGCGGCGGGGTCGAAATTGCCGGCTGAGCGCGATCTCGCCGTTCTCGCCGATCGCGTTCGCAAGCACTTCGATGACGGCTGCTTCGCCTGTGGACGCTCAAACCCGATAGGGCTTGGTGTCGATGGTTTCCGGCTGGAGGGCGACACGCTGGTCGCCGACTTCATGCCCAACTCGCATCATCGGGGGGGTCCGGGAATTCTGCACGGTGGAGTGACCGCAGCCGCTCTCGATGAGATTCTGGCATGGGCCGGAATGGTCACCCAGAAGATCGTGGTTGTCACCGCCACACTTGATATTCGCTATCGGAAACCCGTGGCGATCGACGGACGACCCCTGACGCTGCACGGTCGGGTCGTGGACAGGCACGGCAGGAAGGTCAGATTGGCCGGTTCGTTGCTTGCCGACGGCGTTGAAGCAGCAACGGCTGCTGGACTCTACGTAGCCACCCATGAGCTGGCAGAACTCTTGGGCGAACCCGTCTGAGGACGATGCGACGCCCCTCCTTCGCCTACCTGGCTCTCGCTTTTGCCGCCCTCTTGTTCGGAGCGACATTCGTTGTCATCAAGGAAGCGGTCGAGACTCTGCCGCCCCTGGCGTTCGTCGGTTGGAGATTCCTGCTGGGGGCGGTTTTGCTCCTGCTACTGGCCTGGCCGCGTGGCAGATCCATCTGGCGTGACGGCTTCCTCGCCGGCGTCTTCCTGCTGGCCGGTTATGCGTTGCAGACCTGGGGCCTCACCCTCACTACCGCCTCCAACTCCGGGCTCATCACCGGTCTCTACGTCGTATTCACTCCGCTGCTGGCGGCTTTGATGATCAGGCGAATCCCGGGCGTATGGACGACGGTTGGCACGGTGGCCGCATTCGTCGGTCTGGCACTGTTGACCATCGACGAGTCGTTTTCCCTCCAGAGTGGAGACCTGGCCACGGTCGGATGCGCAGCCGCTTTTGCCGCTCACATCGTCATTTTGTCGCGTGTTGCCTACCGGCATCCGGTCGTGCCGTTCTCAGCCGTCCAGCTGTTGACCACCGCGGTCGGCGCCCTGGTGCTCTCGTTCCTCTTCGAGGACTTGCCACTTCCCGTCGCCGACGACCTACCGGCACTCCTCTTGACGGGCCTGGCCGTCAGTGGTGGTGCATTCATACTCCAAGTGTGGGCACAGACGGTTGTCGGGCCCTCGCGCACGGCAATGGTGCTGGCACTGGAGCCGGTGTTCGCGGTTGTCTTTGCAGTCTGGCTGTTGAGTGAACGCCCGGCGCCGCGCGGGTGGATCGGCTCGATTCTCATCCTCGGCGCCATCTACGTGGTCATCGCCACTTCGAAAGGAACCGATGAGATTCAGGCTGCAGAAGCGGTGAGCCCCGCCCACTGATCAACGTTGGGCGGCGATCCTGCGGGTGGCATCGGCGATCTCGCGCCTGCGTTCCATTCTCCGAACGATGCGCATGGTCACCCTGAGAGTCGCCGTCAGTCCGAACAGCAGTAGCGCCAGGCCGATTGCCAGTTCAGGGCCGGAGGCATATCCGGTCGCGCAGTCGGACAACCCATCTCCACATAGGCCGTAGCCGGTCCCGCCCGATGCGAGATCGAGGAGCACCAGAAGAGGAACAGCAGCCACTGCAACAACGGCCAGCAGCAGCGCCGCAATGATCAATCGCAAGGTGAACACGCTCATTACAACGGCAGGCTAACCCGTCCTGGTTCCTCCTCCGGTAATATTGCAGCACGTGACCTCCTATTACCAAGAGCCATTCACCCCCGCCGAGGAAGCGATCCTCTCTCGGTTCTTCACGAACTCCGACAAACCGGTCTTCGGTCTGATCAACCTTCCCGAGGTAGTGAAGGGGGCTCTATTCGCCAGGTACTCGCGTACCCACAAGTCGGTTCGCCGGCTCTTCCTCGATGAGTTCATCGACGACGCCGACATCGGCATCGACGCCATCGCCGCCGCTTTGAACGACTCAGATACTGCAGTGAGATTGCGCCGGGCCGAGGACCTCTACGACCGTGTGTTCTTCGAGTACGGGGACGACTCGGTGGCCCAACTCGGCGGCGTCCACCTTGCGTGTGAGCAGGCCTCAAACGTGCTGACGAAGGTACTCGAATGGGGCAGGCTGGCGGCCTATCTGGAGCAGAGCACTCGCTACATCGCCTACGACCGACCACTTGGCGATCGCTACCGCTACTTCGTGCCACCCGAAGTCGGGGAAGCAGACCTGGAGTCGGATTACGCCACCTTCATGGACGATGTCTTCGAATTCTATTCGGATGCCGTCGGCGTGCTGACGGACCACTTCGCAGCGCTGTTCCCTCAGCAAGACGGCGACAGTGACTTCGTCTGGCGATCGACGATCCGCGCCAAGGCTTACGACACGATTCGAGGAATCCTCCCCGCTGCCACCCAGTCAAATGTCGGGATTTACGGCACCGGCCAAGCGTATGAGATGGCGATCACCCGCATGCAGGCGCACCCGTTGGCCGAGGTCAGATCGTACGGATCGATGATGTTGGAAGAGCTACGTAAACAGATTCCGGCGTTCATGAAGAGGGTCGATCTTCCGGAGCGTGGATTGGCTTGGAGCAAATACCTGTCGACCACACGGGAAGCTATGGAGTCGTTGGCGGACGAGCTCAACCTCCAACCCGAAGACGCCACAGAAGTGACGCTCGTCGACTGGGACTCGGAGGCGGAGGAGAAGATTGCTGCGGCCGCGCTCTACTCGGTGACCGGGCTTCCGGATAGACAGCTCCTCGAGCACGTCCGGCAGCTACCCGCGGCTGAGCGCACGCGGATCATACGAACCTATCTAGGAGATCGCGGCAACAGGCGCCACAAACCGGGTCGGGCAATGGAGCGGTCCGGATACAGGTTCGACATCCTCTCTGATTACGGTGCTTTTCGCGATCTGCAGCGTCACAGAATGCTCACGATCGAGTGGCAGCGGCTGACCACCCGATTCGGATACGACACTCCAGTCGAACTGGCCGACGTTGGCCTGCTGGACCGGTGGGACGACATGATGGGTCGTGCATCGGATCTCTTCGAACTCCTGCGTTCGGCAACCAACGCAGACGTCGCTCAGTATGTGGTCCCGTTTGCCTTCAAGATTCGGTACATCCTCGACATGAACGCCCGCGAGGCATTCCACCTGCTCGAACTGCGAACTCAACCCGCAGGCCACCCGAGCTACCGCAGGGTGAGCCAGGAGATGCACCGCCAGATTCGGGAGGTCGCGGGTCACGAGATCATCGCCGACGCCATGCAATATGTGGACCACTCCGAACCTGGGCTTGAGCGGCTCGACGAGGAGCGACGACTGGAAGCGAAGCGCTCCAGGAAGCGTTGAGGTTGACCCCTGCGTTCAACCGGCCAGCGGAATCCTCAGGACCAAACAGCCTTCTTCGACGGCCCACGAGGCCGCGGCCACCAGCGAGTAGTCCATGAAGTCTTTTTCGGCCTGTTCGATGAGCCGTGCCCTCTCCGGTCCCGCGACCGGCGGTAGATTGCGCTCCTGAACCGCTGCCGCCCGCTCTTTGAATCGGGTGATGAATTGGTCAACGTCGAACTCCGCCATGAGAATCAGCTCCCTATCTCGCGTCTACTCAGGCTATCGCGTCCGGCGCGTCGAGCCCTTCAATCTGACTCGTGACGGGCGACACTACGCTGACGGCGATGGACTCACTTCGGCTCGCCATAGTCACAGGAAAGGGTGGCGTCGGGAAATCGGCGATTGCCGCCGCGCTGGCCCTTCAGGCAGTCAGATCCGGTCGTAAGGTGCTGGCAATCTCGATGACAGAGTCGGCCGGTCTGGCCGACCATCTGGGTGTCGAGCAACTGGGCCCCGACCCCCATGAAATCCGCACCGGCCTGTCTGCTCTTCAGGTGGAGCGCCCCGCCGCCCTGGACGAGTACCTGCGACTTCAGGTTGGCGTCCCAAAGTTCGCCAGGCTGGGACCACTTGCCGATGCCTTCGATGCCCTCGCTTCGGCGGCACCCGGCATCAGGGAAGTCATCACAATGGGCAAGGTGCTGTACGAAGTCCGGAGGGGTAACACCTGGGACCTCGTGGTCGCCGACGGTCCTCCAATCGGGCAAATCGGATCGCACCTGCGCGCGCCGCGAACCGTATCTGATCTGGTTCCGACCGGACGTATCCGTGAACAGTCATCCTGGATGGAAGACATCATGGCCGATCCCGAGAGATCCGGTTTGATTCTGGTCACACTGGCTGAGGAACTCCCAACGCTCGAAACGGCTGAAGCGATGGTTTGGCTGGAGAACTCGAATCTGATCAATACCCGTTCGATCATTGCCAACCGGATCCTCGAACCTCTCATCGATACCCCGGCTGCCGGGTTGAAAGGGCCAATCGCGGATGCAGCCAAACTGCACACCGGACTAGTGGAAGAACAGGCTCGCTGGCTGGAGCGCACCCCGGCCGGCCCCCACCTTCCCTATCTATTCGGGGCTACGGGCCCGGCCGAAGTGGCCGAGCGCCTTGCGGACCTTCTGGTGATGTCGTGACCAAAGCGATCCTCGTCACAGGTGCCGGAGGCGTCGGCAAGACAACGCTGTCGGCTGCAATCGCCGTCCGCCTCGCCAAATCAGGCCGCCGCACGCTTTGTTTGACCGTTGACCCGGCCCGACGACTGGCCGACGCGCTTGGAGTTGGCACCCTGGGTGCTGTGCCCACAGTCAATCGCGACCTGAACCTCCTATGGGGAGCCATGCTCGACGCCGAGCATTCCTGGGATGCCGTCGCACGGCGCCACGCCGATCCCGAAGTCGCCGAAAGGCTGGTCAACTCTGAGTTCTTCCGGGTCGCAGCCCGCCATTTTCCGGCCAGCCAGTCGTACGCGGCCGCGGAGCGAATGGCCGATCATCTCGAGAGCGACGAATGGGACGTGGTAGTCGTCGACACACCTCCGGCCGCGGGTGGAATTGAGTTCTTTACCGCTCCTGCCGAGACTCGAGACCTCGTCGGTGGGCGATTAATCCGCTGGATCACCGGAGGAGCTCTGCCCGGCAGGCGCAGCCTATTTCGGATCGCCGGTCGCCCGGCGCTGAAGATGGCGAGCACGGTGCTCGGGTCGAATCTGCTCGAACGAGTAGCCGAATTCTTGTTTGATTTGCGGACTACTCACGACAGCTTGTCCCGGCGGGCGGCGGCGATCGAACGCCATTTCAAGAACGCTTCGACCCTCGTCGTGACCACTGCCGACCCGACGCCTCTGCGCGAGGCCGAACGTTTCTTCAGGCACCTACCCAAGATGGCGAGCTCTCCCGAATTCGTGGTCTTCAACCGATCACTACCCGACAGCTGGCGGACCGCCCGACCTCCTGCCGGAAGCCCGACGGAGCTGGCTGAGAACCTTCGCCGGTGGTCTTCGGAAGCGACCAGGCAGGCGGCTCATCGGGGCGAATTCGCCGCGAGATACGACACTGCAGTAGCCACGGTCCCCTGGAAATCCGAGAGCCCGACAGACCTCGATGCCCTGGAGTCACTCCTCACCGACTCAAACGGCCTGGAATCTCTCTGGTCCCGCTGAAAGCTGACGGCTACAAGATCGCTTTCTGTCCGAACAGCTCCCGCAGCTCGGCGTAGAGGTCACTGCGTGGCTCGACCCGGTGGTCGTCGCCCAGCTTCAGTACCTTGTGACCGGTGTCGGTGATCATGTGTAGATAGACCGGCGCCTGCCCGGGATGGTTGATCAAAACATCTTTGAGTTGCTTGACTCGTTCCGGCGACAGGAGCCGGGCAGGAATCTCGAGGGTCACTGCTCCGTCGGGATCCAGTTGAGGTTCCTCGATGGAGTGCGCCATGACTTTGACGTCGTCACCACGATGATCGAGTCGACCCTTCACCAGCAGAATCGAGTCTTCTCGGATCAGCGGGCCGTACTCATTGACTGTACGGGGAAAGCCAACGCACTCGACTGAACCTGCCAGATCCTCCAGCGTGAAGTAGATCATTTGGTCGCCACTGCGAGTGAACCGTCGATTGATACCCGAGACCAAACCCCCGACCGTGATCGATGCTCCATCGGATAGCTCCATCAGTTCCGGTAACCCGCACGAAACCGAACGTCTCAGTAGGCCTTCCACGCCCAGCAGTGGATGATCAGAGATGAACAGGCCCAGCATTTCCTTCTCGAATCCCAGCTTGGTTCGCTTGTCCCATTCATCGGTTGGGATTTCCACCTCCTCGGTGAAGATCTCCTGCTCGCCGCCGAACAAACTGAACTGACCTAAATCCTCTTTTCGCCGCCTGGCAATGGTCGATTCGAGCACCTGTTCGAATGTGAGGATCAGACCCTTGCGACTGAGGTCGAGTGCATCGAAGGCTCCGGCCTTGATCAGGGACTCCACCGTCCTCCGATTGAGTGCCGACAGATCAACCCGATCTGCGAAGTCCTGGAAGTCAACGAATGGTCCACCCTCGGTTCGGGCCTCGATGATTTTCTCCACAACGCCTTCCCCAACGTTGCGAACTGCGGATAGGCCGAAACGAATCTTGTGATCTCGAACGGTGAAGTCCACCTCCGATTCGTTCACATCGGGTACCAGAACGTCCACGCCCATGCTCCGACACTCACCGAGGTAGAGAGCAGTCCGATCTTTGTCCTTCTTGGTGGAGGTCAGAATCGCAGCCATGTACTCGGCCGGATAGTGCGCCTTCAGGTAGGCAGTCTGATACGCAATGAGTGCGTAGCAGGCGCTGTGAGGGATGTTGAAGCCGTAGCCGGCGAATGGTTCGATGGCATCCCAGAGTTCACGACCGAGACTGGCGGGATGGCCGAGTGCGGCACACCCGGCAACGAACTTCTCCTTCTCCGCTTCCATCACGGACTTGATCTTCTTGCCCATGGCCTTGCGCAAGTTGTCGGCTTCGGCCATCGAGTAGCCGGCCAGGTCCCGTGCGACCTGCATCACCTGTTCCTGATAGACGATGATGCCGTAGGTCGACTCGAGGAAGGGTTGTGTCGCCGGGTGCGGATACTCAACCGGCTTGCGCCCGTTCTTCCTCTCGGCGTATTCGTAGTGCATGTTCTGACCCATCGGTCCTGGTCTGAACAGTGCGTTGGTGGCCACGATGTGATCGAACACATCGGGCTGCAGAGATCGGATCAGCGACCGCATGGCCGAGCCCTCGAGTTGGAATACTCCGATCGTGTCGGTTCTTCGGATCAGTTCGAAGGTCTTCTCGTCGTCCAGTGGGACATTGTCGATGTCCACCAGTCCACCGCCGGAAGCTTCGATCAGTTCGAGGCTACGTTCGATGATCGCCAGCGTTCTCAAACCGAGGAAGTCCATCTTCAGTAGGCCGAGGTCGGCGATGCCGTGCATCTCGTACTGCGTAACGACCTCGGCACCCTCACCTTTTTGTTGGATGGGA
>CBDTUP010000041.1:0-11885 GCA_965363685.1 uncultured bacterium
CGCTTTGGGCTTCTCGGGACCCAAGAGAGACATCGCCCCTCGATCCGCACATATCGCGACGCTTCTCTGGGCGCTCAGCGAATGGCGAACCCATCCTGGATCCGGCAATTGGTACCCACCAAGCCATACGTGCCGCGCCGTGTGCGGGCCGCCGCGGATGCCAGCCTCACCACGACGAGATCGACTGAGCCTTGTCGCTTGGGATCCAAGTTGGGAGCCACTCGCGGCGGACTGCTGTAGACGGGCGTGGACGCCTGTGGAATCGGACGAGTTGTCCATCGAGTCGACGAACTGGTCCCCGGTACCGGCCATGTCGAATCCGAGCGCCTCGACGTGTCGGAAGCGATCGAGAAATCTCTGCCATTCCACATCGGGCAATATCCCCACCTGAAATCGCACCTCGTGTGCCATGACCCTCTCCGGTCGCAACGGCGTTGTGAGACTACCAACGGTCACCCGACCCCGACGGCGGATGAGGCAGGCCAGCACACGGCAGGATGGAATCAGGCGTTGCGGGCCGGTGATCCAGGTCGAACACCGGCGCCGAGGTCCGGTTGGAGGTTCCCAGCCAACCCCACGAGGAGGGGGTCGACACCGACCGATCGGGTAGCTACTCAGGGCCTCGACCAACGATCCCGAGGTGTGAAAGCCGTCCTATCAGGCCCACTCGACATTCTCAAACCCCACATCACCCCTGGTCAGGAGGTGGTTTCGGGGACCTTGTCCTGTTTGGTAGGGGAACGGCCTTTCTCAATCCTCGCAGGGAGTCAAGCCGGGCGCTTCAGTCCCCGGTATTGAGCTCGGAAGCGAACGCCCGAATACCTCCGGCGATCGCCTTCGGATCGTCGTACCACAGCACGTGCCCAAAGCCCTCATAGTGCGCGATGGTGGCGGACGGTGTGAGCGCAGCCAGTGCGTCGGCGCGCTCCGCGGCGGCGAAGGTGTCTTCGTTGCCCCACAGGTACAACAGCGGCGCTCGGATTGCACCGAGGGCTTCCTCGTCCAATCGTGCGTTCGCTCGGTAACCGAACGGGCTGGCGATTGCGCGAATCTCTCCGAGGAGGTGCTCGGCTGTGTCCGTGTTGCACAGCAGTGACGAATACCACTCGAAGATGACATCCGGGATGCCGCCGGCGTCGATGGCCCTGCTGTGGCCGATCTCGCGGAACATCTTCTGTGCCTCTTCGGTGTCCGGTCGCAGGGCCTTTCGGGATAGGAACCGGGGGAGGGGGAGTGACAACAACCTGAAGATGGTTGGCATGCCGAGGAGCGCTGGACCCGCCGGGGAACCCAACTGGATGATCGACTTCGCCCGGTCGGGATGCGCAAGCGCGAAGTTGTATGTGTACAGGGCGCCGAAGGAGCTCCCGGCGAGGTCGATCTCGGCGATGTCGAAGTGATCCAGGACGGCGCGGACGATCCCCGTCGATTGGGTCCGGTGGTTGGCCCACCGGGCGATGGGTTCGCTGAGCCCGGCGCCGGGTCGTTCGAGCAGGAGGCATCGACGATCGGGCAGTTCGGCGACGAGCGGGATCCAGGTCGCCGCGTTGTTGGGGGAGCCATGGATGAACATGATCGGGTCGCCGGCGCCGGTCTCGAGGACCCTGATCGGTATTCCGAGATCCGGTAGATCCACGAAGTGCTCCTCGATCTTGACGCCGAACGTCGATGAGAGCGCGGCTTCGGACTCTCGGTAAGCGGATTCGTTCATGCGGCTCATGCCCCCTCCTTGCTGTGTTCGGATTCGCCCAGTCCGTCGAGGAGAGCCCCGACGGCGCGTGTGGCAAGAGCGATCGCCTCATTGACGGACGTGTCCGGACCCAGTTCCTTCTCGTGCACCAGGCTGACCGTGCCGTGGAGAACCGCTCTGAGGAGCGGGAATGCTTCTTCGGCCGATACGGGGCTGCTGCGCTGCTCGAGGGACTCGGCGAGTGCACGTAGGGCGACGTCGATGGAAGGACGAGCCGCCGACCGCACCTCCTCGCGTTCGTCGAGGGAGAGCTCGGCGATGTGGCGTCCGAAGAGGAGTTGGTACTCGCCGGCGTTGGTGAGCGCGAACCGCACGTAGCCCTCGGTTGCGCCGATGATCGGCTCACGACCGGCTGCGCGCGCAGACTCGACTCCTGCGGAGATGGCATCGCCGAAGTGCTGAAATGCCGGCGTCGCCGCTGCCGCGAGGAGGTCGGCCTTGTTGGAGAAGTGGTGATATGGGGCCGCCTCCGACACCCCTGCTCGCGTCGAGACCGAACGCATCGTGATGGCTGCCAGCCCCCGCTCTCTGGCGATGTCGACGGTTGCCTCGAGGAGGGCGGTTCGGAGGTCTCCGTGGTGGTAGGACCGTCTCTTGTCAGGTTTCGGGCTGGTCATCGGCTTGCATCTTAACACGCTTTAGATTATCTTAACGCTCTTCAGATTGGACCCCGCCTGCGGATGACCCAGAGGAGAGCGAAGATGAAGAACATACGGATTGCGGGATGGGCGGCGATCGGGTTCGTGGCCGTCGTCGTCGCCCTCAACGTGGTCGAGAACGTCGGGACGGGACGCCCAGATCCGGGAGCCGCCGCCGAGGAAGTGGCGCGTTGGGCGACCGATGCCGCTCCCTACCTGTGGGCGTCAACGATGTTGGTTCCTGTGGCATGGGTGCTGCTCGCGCTCGTGACCGTCACGATGTGGGAGAAGGCGCGGTCGGCCGGACAGAGCATGTTCTCCCCGATGCTTGCGGTCTTGGGCTCTGCGATGACGATGGGAACGCTCTCTGCCGCCATCGCGGCGGATGCCGTGCTCATCTCGTCGGTCGAGGTTCTCTCGGCGGATGCGGTCGAGGTGCTCTCGGGAGTCGCCACCGCGCTGTTCCTACTCAACTGGGCGGCACTGGCCGTGACGCTGTTCGGGCTTAGCCGAACCGTGCTGGAGCTGCGCCTGGCTCCGCGTTGGACAGATCGCGTCAGCATCGCCGGGTCGGGTCTGCTCCTGGTCGGCTCGATGCAATCAGCAGCGGCCTTGGACGGAGTGCTCCCAGGACTCCTGCTCGGTTTCGCCGGATTCGCAATCTGGATCCTCTTCTTGCTGGTCACCGGCATCCGACTTGTTCGAACCGATCGAACCGAATTGACGGTCACGAAGGCCGCCGCGTAGTGACGCTCGGCAACACCGATCGGGTACCTAATCAGCGCCCCGACCGGGCACTTCGAGGTTTGAAAGCCGTCCTATCAGGCGCACTGCTATTCGCTCGAACTTGACTGATTCGTCGGGCGAGGACATACGGGCGCCAACGTGTCAAGCGAGAAACCCACAAACCTACACCCGCGGCCGGCACCACCGGCCAGATTCACCACGCCCGACGACAGCCACTTGACACAAGGAGGCTTCGATATGCGCTCCTGGTCGGCTCGACTCTGCTCCCCTGGTCTACGCTGTAGGCAACATCCTGAGAGGTCGCCCTCGTGAGTCAATCAGCAACAGTCATCATCGACCGACCGGCACAAGAAGTGTTCGACTATGTCATGGACATTCCCAACGATGCTCATTGGCGCACCCGCACCGGCGTTGTGGAGGCCGCCTACACCTCAGATCCGCCTATCGGAGTAGGTAGTACTGGGTTTGATCGAATCTCAGCAAGTGGCCGGGAGTTCGTCGTCGCGTGGAAGGCCGTCGAATACGAACCGGGGAGACTTGCCAGGTGGGAGTTCGTTTCTGGTCCGCTGCGCGGGTTCGGCGGATACATCTGCGACCCCGACGGCGACAGCACGAGATTCACCCTTGAAGCCAACCTGACGCCGACCGGACCATTGCGGCTCGCAGGTCCCATCCTTGGCATCATCGTCCGACGCCAACTCCAGGCCGACGTCCAGAGGCTCAAGACGATCCTCGAGAGCTAGCAACCGCCAGACCCCCTTCGTCGATGCCGCTACTGCGGGCCTCAAGTCCAGCGCCGCCAGCAAGGCGACCCCGGCCGGCGAATCCAGACATGCATCCTCAAGACGAATCACCCGCTCTTCCTGACGGCCGTCGCAACCTGAATCTCGATACGCCCCTCGTCTCCGACCTAGGTTTGGGGGAGAAAGTGATCGATCTTGGGTCCATCGACCCTGGTGCGTGAATCCAACTGCAGGGAATCGTTAGGACGTAGCGAACGGCCCATGGGGGGTACATGGCACGGAGAAGTGCTTTCGACCTAGAGGCGAGCGTTGATCAGATATTGAGTCGTTCGCCTGCCGTGGGTCTTGCGGTGGGCATTGTCGAGAATGGCCGCCTTCAGGACTTCCACGGGCATGGCTTCGCCGACATCGAGTCGGGGACTCCGATCACAGAGGACACAGTCCTTCGGATTGCATCGATCACGAAGACTTTCACGGCGATTGCCGTTATGCAACTCCGCGAGCAGGGGTTGGTTGACCTGGACGCTCCGGCGAACGACTACCTGCGCGCCTACCAGTTGGTACCTGCCCAACCGTGGTTCCGACCCGCAACTGTCCGGCATCTCCTGACTCACACCGCCGGCCTACCTGAGTTGTACCGCTTCCGCGGGTTGTTTAGCCCAGACTTCGGCGAGAGCTTCATTGCCGGGCAGCCGTTGCCCTCGCTGGCGAAGTTCTATGGCGGCAGTCTCGTAGTGCACGCTGAACCGGGCACTCGCTTCGTCTACAACAACCACGGTCCCTCGACCCTCGGTCAACTGGTCGAGGACGTGAGTGGGGAACCACTCCACCAGTACTTCCGTGAGAACATCTTCGAACCTTTGGGAATGCTGGAGAGCAATCTTCTCCGATCCGAACGAGTGAGGTCGCGCCTCGCCACCGGCTATGAGATCCGTTCCAGAGGTGTCGAGCTCGTCGCCGAACGCGACATGGTCACCGCCGGGGCCGCCTCGATCTATTCCACGCCAAGAGATATGGCCCGATACGTCGCTGCTCTACTCGGTGGTGGCGCCGTCGAAGACGGCTCCATCCTGAAGCCCGAGACCCTCGCGGAGATGTTCAGACCCCAGTATCAGCCCGACCCTCGCATTCCCGGCATGGGCTTGGGCTTCTTCCGAAAGGACCTCTCAGGGCACCTCGCTGTCGGGCATCAAGGGACGCACCCCGGTTTCCATTCTCAGATCCTCGTGGTGCCCGACGATGGGATTGGAGTTATGGCCTTCACCAATGGGGCGAGACAAGCTGACTTCTGGCTCCCCGCTGAGGTTACGCGTCTTGTACGCGAACTCATCGGGGCGACCGACGATTTCGACGCCGGCGCGTACCCGCCGCGTCCTGAGATCTGGAATGACCTGTGTGGCTGGTACCGGCTTTCTGCCCAGCCAACTGACGTGCGCCTCAGAGGCATGTTGGGAGTGGGAGCGGAAGTGATACTTCGTGGTGGCCGGCTGATGCTTCGATTCCTGACGCCGATTCCGGAGCTCTATCGAGGGTTTCCTCTCGAACCAGCCGATAGGGATGACCCGTATCTCTATCGGATCGACCTGTCGGATTCCGGCCTCGAGCCGATGAAGGTCGTGTTCGGTACCGACCCTGAGGGACTTACTACCGACCTCTACATCGATCTGATGCCTTTGAGGCTGAGCAAGCAACCTGCAGCCTCCAACCCCAGGAGGTGGGTCCTTGGCGGGCTCGGTGTTCTGGTCGCGTCGTCTGCCGCGGTGGGTCTTGACAGACGGAGGAGATGAGATGTCGACCGGCGATCCGAACCAACTGAGACGCGAAGCTGTCGAGCGGATCATCTTCCACGCGACGCCTCGCGAGATGCTCAGCACTGCCGGACCCTTCATGCTCGAGCGAGGCGAAGGAGCCTTCCTCTACGACGATGGGGGAAATCGGTACCTCGACGCCCTGTCCGGAGGGGTGTTCACGGTGCTCGCCGGGTACGGCCGGAACGAGATTGCAGATGCGATGCACGAGCAGGCCGGGAAGTTGCCATACACCAGCCCATATGGCGCGACGAGTGCCATTACCGTTGAGTTGGCCAATAAGCTCGCCGAGCTCACACCCGACGATCTCTCCGCATCGTTCTTCTGCAACAGTGGCTCAGAGGCCGTCGAAGCCGCGATCAAACTCTCACGGCAGTACCACGAGGCGAATGGTGAAGGGCGCCGCTACAAGGTCGTCTCTCTACGACGCGGCTACCACGGAGCCACCGTCGGCGCCCTTTCCGCCACGGGCTGGAGTCCGGGCTTCGGATTCTTCCGCCGCACAGCAGATCCAATGGTCCCGGCCGCCGGCTACGCGAACGCGATGCCCCCCTACTGCCATCGTTGCGAACTGTCGCTGACTCACCCTGAATGCCAGTTGGCATGCGCCACCACCATCGAGCAAGCGATTCTTGGGGGTGATCCAGAATTGGTGTCCTGTGTGATTTTGGAACCGATAATGGGGACAGGGGGTTGCATCGTTCCGCCGACCGGGTACCTGGCAAGGGTCCGCGAGATATGTGACCGCTACGGGATCCTGATGATCTCGGACGAGGTGGTCTGCGGATTCGGCCGCACCGGAAGTTGGTTCGGTGTGAACCACTTCGACGTCGTTCCCGACATCATGGTTGTGGCCAAGGGTCTCACAAGTGGGTACGCGCCGATGGCAGCGGCCATCACCAGACCAGAGATTGCCGACCGGATTCCGATCTTCTTCAACGTTCACACCTATGGAGGGCACCCGATCTCTGCGGCTGCGGCCCAGGCCAACCTCAGGATCATCCAACGAGAGGGTTTGGTAGAGAACTCCGCCGAGTTGGGCTCGCAGATGATCGGACTACTTGAGGAGCTCCGGACCAACAGCATCGTCGGTGACGTCAGAGGCAAGGGACTCTTCATGGCGGTGGAACTGGAACTCGGAAGCGAGGACGACTTCGGTCACGAACTGAGGGTGGGCAATCAGGTAGCTGGTATCGCGCAGAGTATGGGTCTGCTCGTCAGGCCATTGGGCGCAACCATCCTGCTGGCACCACCGCTGATATTCACCAAGGAGTTGGCACAACAAGCCGTGGAGATACTCGACAAGGCTCTCTCGACGGTGCAGGACACGTTGCAACCTGAGGAGACCTCGTGAACCCCAAGTCGGAGTCGACGACTTCGACTCCGACTACAGCCAGCCAATACTCGCGACTGAGCCCAACCGACCTGATGTTCCTGCGGCTCGAAAGCGATGAGTGGCCGTGCCACTTCGGAGGCCTGGCCATTGTTGATGCGGGGCCTCTTCTGGACCGATCCGGCCAGCTGTCGATGCACAAGATCCGAGATCATCTCAATACCCGAATCGATCATGTGCCGAAACTCCGCCACAGCCTCTACCGGGCCGGCCCCTTTAGCGGACCACCAATATGGGTCGACGACGACCAGTTCTCGATCGAGAACCACGTCCAAAAGACAGCCGTCAAACCTCCCGGCGGTGAAACCGAACTGCTGGAAACGGCAACCTCTGTCTACGAGGGGAGACTCGATCGCAGGCGTCCACTCTGGGAGCTTTGGGTGCTCACTGGACTCGCCGACGATCGATTGGGTTTGCTTCTCAAGCTTCACCACTCGATGGCTGACGGGCTAGCCGCGGTGTCCATCATGGGATCGTTGTTCGACCTCGAATCGGACGCAACCGACCCGACCCCCGTGACGAGGGCCTCAGAACCCCGACCGACCCGCAAAGCCATGCGAAGAGACAACCTTTCAATGAAGGCGAAGGCCATCAGAAGGGTGGTCGGGGTCTTGGCACACCCTTCACGCATGGCTGAGCGGATGGGCGGAGCGGTACACATGACCCGCAGGTACTTCGCAGCTAGGGCCGTTCCAGGTAGCTCGCTCAATCAACCAGTCCGCTTCGGTCGCCGTGTCCAATACATCAACCTCGGTCTCGCCAATACCAAGGAAATCGCCCACGCCCACGACGGCAAGGTGAACGACGTCGTCCTTGCCTTATGGGCCGGCGGGCTTCGTCATCTCCTGGCATCTCGGGGCGAGCCGGTCAACGGCGTTGAGCTGATGACTGGGCTTGCTGCAACGCTGCGACCCACCATGGAGGCCGATGGAGTTGACAACCAGGTCGGAGCCCTCGTTCTGCCGATCTCGATCTCTGAATTAGACATCGACCAACGCCTCGATCGGATCATCGAGACAACGCAGCGGGTCAAGGCGGAACAACGTCCCGCGGCCATCATGGGATATCTGGCCGGTTTGGCGGCAACGCCGATCGGCAAGTACTTCGTTGCCCACCAGCGCTCGAGCAACATGATCGTCAGCAACGTGATCGGTCCGCCCGTGCCCGTGTACTTCCTCGGCGCCAGAGTCCACAGGATCCTTCCGATCATCGAACTGGTGGGGAACATCGGAATCACGCTTAGTGTGTTCTCCTATGCGGGAACGATCTCCATGGTCGTGACAGCTGATGCGACAGCCTTCCCCGACCTCGACGTCCTGATGGAAGGCATGGAACAAGACTGGAAAGCCCTCCGAACTGATAGGAGCGAGGCGTAGGTCAGCAGCTTCACTCGACGCTGTTGGGTGGTATGCGAGTTAGGGGGCTGGGCGCGTTCTTTGGGGGCATGGCCCTCGCAATCGACACGCAAGACGGGGCACTCCTACTCAGTGCGACCCAGACACCCTTTAGTCCAAAACGATTTCCTCAGAGCTGCCTCAGGAAACTGGTGGCGCCCGCGCGGACCTTTTGGCCGACGGCAACACCTGCAAGATCCGAAGGAACGACGCCGGGAAGGAACAAGTCCACCTGACTACCACGGCGAATCATCCCTATCTTCTGCCCGGCCACGACTCGGTCTCCCGGGCGGACGTAGCAGTCGATCTGGTTCACCTGCTGATCGGCGATCTGTACGACGTAGGCATCCTGATTCTGGTTCTCTATGTGAACGATGTTCCGCTCGTTGGCGACGATGTGTGGTGAGCGGGCGTACATGGGCTGAATGCGGAAGAGATTGCGGAGAAACATGCTGCCCATCACGTGGTTGTAAGCGGCCGGGTGGTAGGAGGTCTCCTGGACGATGCCACTTATTGGGCTGCGCTGGTAGTGAACGTCGAAAGGAGACATGAAGATGCCGATCAGCACTCCCGTCGCCGGGCGCCGCGTTCCTTTGACGATGTCGTCAAGGGGTATCTCGGACCTTTGCTTGATTGCGATGGGAACCCGTCCCTCTTCGACCTCCGCCACGTAGACGATCCGGCCGTCGGCCGGTGCGACGATCAGCGCCCTGGGGTCAACGGAGCGGCTCGGATCGCGTGGGAAGAACCAGCGTTCGTAACCCCTGATCAACAGAGCAATAGTCACCAGCATTGCCGACAGGGCGACGAGCTTGCTTCGCACCTGGTCTCACTTCTCTGGTCGGCCTCTTCCCGAAGAGGATACAAGCACCCCTCAAGCCCGTCTCCGGATCCCACTCCGAGGTGTCTAGGCCGTGCGAGACGCCCGTTCCGGCCGCAGGAGCACCAGGCCGCCGAAGAAGAGCAGCCCTTGCGTTGCGTCCATCAGGTGTTATTCCGCCGGGGGTTGCAGGAGCTCTGTCTCTGTCTCATGAGGTAAGTCTGCTCTGATCGATCACTACAGCAAAGACGGGCGTACCGGCCCTCCCAGCCGTCCCACCGATCGAGGAAGCCGCGCAGCCTGTCGAAGGCCACGTCGTAGAGTCCGGGGGCCGTCATCGAGATTGCCTCCCAAGTGACGGGGATGTCCGTGGCGCCGGTTTTCCAAGAGGGTCATGGCCGATAGCCTGTACTTCACAATCAGACCGGTGAGCAGAGGAGGTGCTTAGCGATGCTGGAGCCAGGTATACCTGCCCGGGTCTCCGTCTCGGCCGAACCCCTGCGACAAGATGAGCGCCTGGCCCTTCAATCCGATCTCGCTCAGCGCGGCATATCGCCGAGCATGCTGGCGATCATCCCACCCTCCGGGCACTTCTTTCAGCTCCTCCGCGCATACGACCGGAACGAGGTACTGCTTGGTGTAACGAGTCTGATGAGTCTTCGACCCTTCGTGTCGATCAAGCAACTGCTGGGAGAAGGCAACCACGTCGGGTGGGACACAAGTATCTACTACACCGAGCGGGCGGATCGCCCGAAGGTGGCGGCCGCTCTCCTCAACGCCATGGCGCGCCGCAGCATGTACTACGCCATGTACTTCGGTCGAATTGACGACGACATACGCGCTGCCCTGCCCCTGGTACGACACCGTCTGCTGGAGACCGACTACCGCCTCGGAGAGATCGACTGCCGTCGATACTCAACAGTGGACGACTTCCTTGCCCTGCACAAGCGGCTTCGGCGGCATCTGCGGAATCACGCAAAAGCCGGCGGGACGGTGCACGTCCGCCGGGGGCCGGTAGAGCCGGACCTCGCGCGGCACTTTTCAGAGTTGGTGCTGGCTACGTATCGGCATCATGGCGGCATGGGACGATGGCTGTTCAACGATTACGCACGCAGAGCATGTGGAGACTTCTTCAATACGTGTCAAGACGCAGTGCACATCTTCACCGAGGGCGATGGGGTCGTCACAGGTTTGCAGTCCTTCGTCCAGCACAGTGATCGGCTCGAACTCTCTGAGGGCGGCTTCGACCGTTCGACAAACACACATCATGCCTATGAAGCGATCATTGCCGAGTCGGTTGCGCACGCGGTTGCCAATGGATTGGAAGCGGTCGGATACGGCGGCATCTGGAATCCGGCCAAGGACCGCTACTGTGATTCTGAGAACCGCGGCAAGGTTTACCTCCTTCAACTGTACGGCAATGCACTCCAGTACCGGCTGGCCGGAGACCGCTTGTCACGGTGGGCATTCAAGGTCTACTTCGGTGGAAGGTTTGCCGGTGCCTCCGGCGAAACCGTGGTTGTTTCACGTCGTCCGTGACTGCATTGGAGGCCATCGCGACGGGTCTTCTCCATTGCGGAATTCCCGGTATTGGAGTCGGCCCGGCAACTGATTGAGTGGATTCGAGCGTCAAAGGCGGCTCATACGGGCCGCCTTCTCTTCGTGGCTCAACCCCGGTGTGATCGAGCTCTGGTCAGCAGATGGGCCCGTAGACGGGGAAAACCCGTTGCGTGATTCTGGGCCACTCTCCGCGAGATTGTGCTAGAAACAAAGATACGTTCGGAGTAATCCGGCTGGGGTCTTTCTGGGAGGAGATCAACCATGTCCACATCTGTTCTACCCATTGCGTTGGGTAGCCAAAACCCGGCGAGGCGACGCTTTTTAGTACTCGCCGTCGCCTTCCTGCTGGCGATAACGTCGCTGGCGATTCTGGCAGAGCCCGCCTCGGCCAAGAAGGCGAATCCGCCCGGGCAACTCGTACAGATCCAGTTGCTGGCGTTCAACGACTATCACGGCCATCTCGAGGCCACCGGCAATGGTCCCGCCGATGATGTCGTCGACGCTGGTGGCGGCGAGTACCTATCGGCCAAGCTCAGCGAGCAAAGGGAAGGTAACAAGTACAGCCTGACGGTCGCCGCCGGCGACCTCATTGGCGGCTCTCCCGCATTCTCTGGGCTATTCCACGATGAACCATCGGTGGAGTCCTTGAATGCGATGGGTCTCAACATATCGAGCGTCGGCAATCATGAGTTCGACGAGGGAGTCACGGAGCTGCTGAGAATGCAGGACGGCGGGTGTCATCCCGTCGATGGCTGCTACTTCTCCGACGCCCCCTACGCGGGCGCCGACTTCAAGTGGCTGGCGGCCAACGTCAAGGACGCGAGCGGCGAGACGCCGTTGCCCCCGTACTGGGTTGAGAAGATGGAGAGCGTGAAGATCGGCTTCATCGGTATGACCCTCGAAGCGACCGACACGCTCGTGGCGGCAGCCGGTATTCAGGGCTGGGAGTTCCTCGACGAGGCCGATACTGCCAACGCACTAGTTCCGATTCTGCACGCCCAGGGCGTCGACGCGATAGTCGTTCTCTTGCAC
>CBDTUP010000042.1:0-11785 GCA_965363685.1 uncultured bacterium
CGAAGAAGAGGTTGACCGTTTCTCCCACAAAGCCGAGATCGACGAAGCACAGGTCGGAGTGCTCAACCAACTGGCACAGACCGTCGCCCACCGGGTCCTTCACCGACCGCTGTCATACCTGAGCTCCGCCGAGGACGGCGCCAAGGCGGCACCGATCCTGGCCGAGGTCTTCGGGGTTGCGGTTGACGACTGAAATCCGCCTAGCCACCAGACGTTCGGCACTCGCTCTCTATCAAGCCAACCGGGTCGCCGAATGGCTGCGCGCCGTCCACGACGACGTCTCGATCTCGCTGGTAGAGATCGACTCCACCGGTGATCTGGATCGAGCCTCGCCGGTCGCCCAGCTGACTCAGATGGGCGCTTTCGTCCGTTCCGTGCAGGCAGCCGTTCTCGACGGTCGCGCCGATGCCGCCGTCCATTCCCTGAAGGACCTACCCACCGCCCAGGCTGAAGGGCTGATCCTGGCCGCGTTTCCGGAGCGGGCCACCCCATGGGACGGGCTCGTGGGATCCACGCTCACCGATCTGCCCGACGGCGCCACGGTCGGCACGGGCAGCCCCCGTCGGATCGCCCAACTCAAAGCAATTCGCCCTGATCTCGTCACCCAGGAACTGCGCGGGAACGTCGACACCCGGCTTCGCAAAGTCGCGGCCGGCGAGGTGGACGCCGCAGTCCTGGCCGAAGCCGGCCTCAATCGGCTCGGACACGGCGGCGCCATCTCTGAGGTGCTGCCGCTCGAGGTGATGGTCCCGGCGCCCGGCCAGGGCGTGCTGGCAGTGGAGACCAGGATCGACGGCCCCATCCGCAGTCTCGTGGAAGCGATCACCAATCCCGACCTGGTGCCTCTCGTGGAGAGCGAGCGAGCGCTGCTCGCCGAAACCGGTGCCGGCTGCCGCTCGGCACTCGGCGCACTCGCCACCTGGGTTGAGGGTCGCATTCGACTGGACACCTTTGTCGAAGATCACAACGGGCGTCGCCGTGCCTCGGTGCATGGCGACCATCCCGACGATGTGGTTGCTGCAGCTCGGAAGGAACTGGGGCTATGAAAATCGTGGCCGTCACCACCAGTGCCGACCGGGCAGCGGCTGCCGCCATCCCTTTCACCATGGCCGGCCTCCAGCCGGTCGAGCTCCCGTGCATCGAGATCGAACCGGTCTACGACGACCTGATCGCGGCCGTTCGCGCCAGCGCGCTCGAGGCCGATCTCATGGTGGTCAGCTCGCGTCGCACCCTCGACATACTGTGGCCGGATCGAGATCTGCCCGATTGTGCGTTTGCCGCCGTCGGTCGAACCACCGCCCGCAGCATTCGGGACGCCGGGGGCAAAGTCGCCTTCACCGGAACGGAAGGAGCCATGGACCTGGCCGACCTCATCGTCGCGAGCGTCGGAGGCAAGACCGTCATCTGGCCACACGCCAACGGAGCCGATCCGGCACCCCTCGAGCGTGTCGCCGCCCGCGCCTCCGTGTTCGCAGCACCCACTATCTACACCGCAGTCCCGAGACCTCCCGCCGACGACGAAGTTGACATCGCCACCTTCGCCTCCCCGTCTGCGGTCAGGGGATGGACCATGACCCGGTCGTTGGACGCAACACCCGTCGCCGTGATCGGGAACACCACCCGTCGGGCGATCGAGGAACTGGATTCGAAAGTCGACGTCGTCGCCCCTTCCCCCACCTTTCAAGCCCTGGCCCAAGCCGTTGCCGATTTCCTGGGAGTAACCGCATGAGTGAATACCCAACGATTCGACCGCGCAGACTTCGGCGCACCGAATCTATTCGTCGCATGGTCACCGAGACCCGTCTCGACCCGGCCCAGTTCGTTCTCCCCGTGTTTGTCGTCCCCGGAACCGACGTAGTGAATCCGATCTCCTCCATGCCGGGCCATTCCCAGATGTCGGTAGATGGAATCGCCGCCCTGGCCAAGGAAGCCGAAGCGGCCGGCGTCGGCGGAATGATCTTCTTCGGGATCCCCGAAACAAAGGATGAGATCGGCTCACCGGGTTGGGATCCGGCCGGACCTGTACCGCAGGCGATCGCTGCAGTTGCCGCAGCAGCACCGAACCTCACCCGCTGGGCCGACGTTTGCCTGTGCGAGTACACCAGTCACGGCCACTGCGGCCCGCTCAACGGAGACATCGTCGACAACGACGCCACGCTGCCATTGCTGGCCAAGGCGGCGGAGGTGTACGTCGACGCCGGCGCAGACGTGGTGGCACCTTCGGACATGATGGACGGACGGGTGGCAGCCATCCGCTCGGGCCTCGACGCGGCAGGCCATTCCGACATCGCCATCTGTTCGTACGCGGTGAAGTACGCCTCGGCGTTCTACGGCCCGTTCCGCGATGCCGCCGAATCTGCCCCCGCCTTCGGTGACCGGCGCTCCTATCAAATGGACCCCGCCAACGCCCGCGAGGCCAGGCGCGAGGCCGCACTTGATGAGGCCGAGGGCGCGGACATGTTGATGGTCAAACCCGCCGGGCCCTATCAGGACATCATCCGGGACCTGCGCGATCGAACCCACCTACCGCTGGCGGCCTACCAGGTCTCCGGTGAGTTCTCGATGGTCGAAGCCGCAGCTGCCGCCGGTTGGATCGATCGCCAGCGGGTGATGTTGGAGTCGTTGACGGGCATCGTCCGGTCGGGAGCCGATATCGTGCTGACCTACTTCGCGATCGACGCCGCCAGGGCATTGCAAGGAATCTGATGGATTGGTTCGAAAGAGCAACAGCAGTCATACCCGGCGGGGTCAACTCTCCCGTCCGCGCCTTCAAGGCAGTAGGAGGCGACCCTCCCTTCGCGGCCTCCGCGTCGGGTGCCCGCATCACCACCATCGACGGACGTGAGCTGATCGATTTCATCGCCTCATGGGGAGCGCTGATCCATGGGCACGCCCATCCGGTGGTTGTAGAGGCCCTCGGGGCAGCCACCTCCCTGGGTACCTCATTTGGCATCCCGACGACGGCCGAGGTTGAACTCGCCGAGTTGATCGTGGAAATGGTCCCTTCGGTCGAGGTCGTGCGAATGGTCAACAGCGGCACTGAAGCCACCGCCTCAGCCATTCGCCTGGCGCGCGGTGCCACCGGACGCAACGGGGTCATCAAGTTCGCCGGGTGCTACCACGGACACGCCGATCCCTTCCTCGTTCGGGCCGGTAGCGGCCTCGCCACCTTCGGCACCCCATCGAGTCCCGGCGTTCCCGACAAGACCGTCAGCGACACCCGGGTAGCCGAATACAACGACCTCGAATCGGTGGCCGCCCACTTCGAGGCGGGCGACATCGCCGCGGTCATCGTCGAACCGGTGGCCGGCAACATGGGCTGCATCCCACCGGGCGACGGTATCCTCGCAGGGCTGCGGTCGATGTGCGACGAGCACGAGGCGCTACTGATCTTCGACGAGGTGATGACCGGATTCCGGGTCGGGCCGGAGTCAGCGCAAGGTCGGTACGGCGTTACTCCCGATCTCACCACAATGGGCAAGGTGATGGCAGGTGGCACACCCGCCGCCGCCTACGGCGGTCGCTCCGATCTGATGCGAATGATCGCCCCGGACGGTCCCGTCTATCAGGCCGGAACACTGGCAGGCAACCCACTGGCGACTTCTGCCGGTCTCGCCACTCTCCGCTGGATCCAGGCCAACGACGACCTCTACGACCGCTTCGAAGACGCCGGCCGGCTGATCGAATACCGCCTCGGTGCCGCTCTGGACAAGGCCGGCCTGCCGGGCGTCGTCCAAGCCGTCGGAGGCATGGTCGGAGTGTTCCTCGGAATCGAACGAGCGACGACCTGGGAAGACGTCTCGGGTCTAGACGCGGACCTCTTCAAACGCTTCTTCCACGCGGCCTTGCGCAACGGCGTCCTTCTCCCCCCTTCGCCGTTCGAAGCCTGGTTCCTGATGGAGTCCCACCTGGACAACACTCTCGACGAGGCGCTGGCGATCCTCGAAGCTTCGATTGCCGAGGCCGCCCGATGAAGCTGCTGCAAGCTCTACACATGGAGGCCCTCGACAGACCACCTATCTGGTTCATGCGGCAAGCCGGCCGCTACCTCCCCGAATACCTCGATCTGCGCGCCAAGCACTCCTTCCAGGAAGCCGTGCATTCTCCGGACGTTGCCGCTGAGATCACGCTGCAGCCGATCCGTCGGTTCGGACTGGATGCGGCGATCATCTTCTCGGACATCATGACGCCGCTCGAAGCCATGGGTATCGAAGTCGAGTTCACGCCCGGGCCGTCCCTGGCGCCGATGTCGATCGAGCAGGTGGCCGACCTGCCCGAATTCGATCCGGTCCGCGTCGACTTCGTTGCCGAGGCCATCGGCGAAGTCAAGGCGGCACTGCCGTCCAGTACCGCTCTGATCGGCTTCGCCGGCGCCCCAACCACTCTGCTCGCCTACCTACTCGAGGGGGGAGGAAGCAAGGAATTCCTGGCACTGCGCGGTGCGTTGAAGTCCAAGCCGACCATCGCGCAGGAGGCTCTGGACAAGGTCGGACGGGCTATGTCGTCGTATCTCCAGATGCAGGTCGATGCCGGCGCCGACGTGGTGCAGCTGTTCGACTCATGGGCGGGAATCCTCTCGGTCAACGACTTCGTCGACTTCGCCCTACCGGCGGCCAGAACCGCCCTCGAGTACCAGACCTGCCCAACCATCTACTTCGCTCCGCATGGGCCACACCTGCTCGAACACTTCGAAGGGGTGGGCGCAACCGGATACGGCGTCGACTGGCGACTGCCGCTCGGCCGCGCCTGGCAACGGATCGGACTTTCACATCCCGTCCAGGGGAACCTCGACCCGGCGATACTCATGACCAATCCGGACCGAATCCGGTCGGCAGTGAGTGAGATTCTGACTGAGGCCGACGGTCGACCGGGTCACATCTTCAACCTGGGCCACGGGATCAATCGCCACAGCCCGGTGGAAAACGTTGCTGCCATGGTGGCGGCAGTTCGAGGGGAGGACTCGTGATATCACTCACTCCAGATCTGCTGGCTCGTTACGACCGGCCGGGCCCCCGCTACACGTCGTATCCGACTGCGGTCGAGTTCGCAGAGGAGTTCGGCCCAAGCCAGTATGCCGAACGTCTCCGCACTGCCGGTAGGAACGCGGACGGCCCCCTCTCGCTATACGTTCACCTTCCCTTCTGCGATGCTCGCTGTTCGTTCTGCGGCTGTCACGTTGTCATTGCTCGTCGGGAATCCGTCTCCAACGTCTACCTCCAGCGCCTGATTGAAGAGACGGCGATCGTTGCCGACCACCTTGGGGACCGCAGGACACTCGTGCAATACCACTGGGGCGGTGGCACTCCCACCTATTACTCCTCGGAAGACCTCGCCGTCTTGCACCGATCAATCCTCGAGCACTTCGTGATCGCTCCGGATGCCGAAGTTGCCCTGGAGGTTGACCCTCGCGTCACCACCCCCGATCACCTCTCGATGTTGCGAGAACTGGGTTTCAATCGCCTGTCCCTCGGCGTCCAAGACCTCGACCCGACCGTCCAGGAGATGATCGGCCGTCACCAAACCTGGGAGGAGACCAAGGTCCTCTACGACGAAGCCCGCCGGCTCGGTTTCGAATCGATCAACATCGACCTCATCTACGGCCTGCCGGGTCAAACACTGGGGACGATGGGCGACACGCTCCAAAAGACTCTGGAGATGCGCCCGGACCGCCTGGCGGTCTACTCGTTTGCGTACGTCCCCTGGGTCAAGCCGAACCAGAAACGTATCGACGAGTCGACCCTCCCCGACCGGGACACCAAGTTCGCCCTGTTGTCGCAGGTATCTGAGACGCTGGTGGGAGGCGGCTACCACGCCATCGGCATGGACCACTTCGCACTGCCCGAAGATGAGCTGTCTGTGGCCATGGCCAACGGGACCTTGTCGCGCAACTTCATGGGTTACACGACCAAGCGCGGCACCGAGATGGTGGCCTTGGGTACCTCCGGAATAAGCGATGTTGCCGGCGCCTATGCCCAGAACCACAAGCGGCTGAACTCCTACTACCAGTCGATCGAAGCCGGGGAGTTGCCGGTTGAGAGAGGGGTCGCCCTCTCCGATGACGACCGGGTACGCAGACACGTCATTACCGAACTCATGTGCAACTCCTACCTGTCGTTCGCCGACGTAGAGCAACGATTCGGTGTCCGGTTCCACGACTACTTCAAAGAGGAACTGGCCACGCTCACGGGGCCGGGCGGGTCCGTCGAAGAAGGTATGGCCATCGTCGCCGACGACCACATCAAGGCCACCGAACTCGGCACCGTGTTCATCCGCAACGTCGCCATGAGCTTTGACGTCTATCTCAAGAAACTGAAGCGGGACAAACCCGTGTTCTCCCGGACCGTCTAGGAGCAGCATGTCCAAGACCGGAATCATCCTCGCCCAACTAGGCGGGCCGCGCGATCAGCACGAGGTCGAACCATTCGTGCGAGCCATCTTCGCCGACCCGGATCTCGTTCCACTTCCCGGAGGTCCGGTCGTGAGCAAGGTCTTCGGCTGGGTTGTTGCCAAAGCGCGCGGACCATTCGTACGGAAGAACTACCGCCTCATCGGCGGCGGCTCACCGATTCTCGAAATCACTCTGGCACAGGGCCGATCGCTCGAGTCGACGCTGCGCGAACGGGGGCACGATGCACATGTGGCGGTAGCGATGCGCTACACGAGACCCGACACACACGATGCCGTACGCGAGTTGGTCCGTTCAAATGTCGATCGAATCGTCTTGCTGCCGCTGTATCCCCAGTATTCGACCGCGACCACCGGATCCTCCGAGAACGAACTCCGCCGGGTGCTGAAGGAACTGGAAATCGAGGTCCCGCTCGAAGTCATCCGCACCTGGTACGACCATCCCTCCTACCTCGATCTCCAGGCCAAGCTGGTAACCGAAATGCTGGAGACGCGGCCCGATAGTCAGCGAAGCGGCTCGGCCGTACTGTTCTCGGCGCACGGATTGCCCCAGAGCGTCGTCGCCAAAGGCGACCCGTATCCTGAGGAAACTGCCGCCACGGTCAAAGGTGTGATCGAGCGGATCCCGTACGAGATCGACGCACGGCTCGGATATCAGTCCCGCACCAAACCGGTCAAATGGATAGGCCCCGGAACCGAAGATGTCCTCGCCGAGTTTGCCCGGGACGGCTTCGACACCGTCGGCATGGTGGCGGTGTCGTTCGTCACCGACCACATCGAGACCCTCTACGAAGTGGACATGCTCTTCCGCGACGAGGCGGAGAAGGTCGGGATCCACAACTACTACCGCTCTGAGATGATGAACGACCGACCCGAGGTCGGACCGATGCTCGCCGATGTTCTGGAGGATTCGCTGTGAAAGATGTCATTGTCGTAGGCGGCGGACTCGGCGGCCTGATTGTGGGAGCAGAACTGAAGCGCCGCGGCAAGGACGTCCTGGTGCTGGAAGCAACGGCAGAGGCTGCCGGCGTCGCCGCCAGCGTCCGTGAGGACGGCTACATACTCGAGCCGGGAGCAGGTTCACTGCTGTGGCCCAATGACGACCTGGGACCTATCTTCGATTCCGCCGGAATCGAGATGCTTCCGGCCAAGGCGGAGGCAAAGGCCCGGTTCGTATACGAGCGCGGGACTCTCTACGAGATCCCGGAGTCACCGACCATCGCCTTCTCCGGGCTCATCTCCTGGGGAGCGAAGTTCCGAGCAGTGCGCGAGCCGTTCATCAAGACCCCTCCGCCCGGCGAGGAAGAGTCGATCCAGGGTTTCTTCACCAGGCGGTTCGGGCAGGAATTGGGCCTTCTCGGCGCCACACTGATGGCCCATGGAGTATTCGCAGGCGATCCCGCCAAGCTGTCGATGCGGGGCGCCTTCCCGAAGATGGTGGCGCTCGAGGATGAAGCCGGCAGCCTGATCAGAGGGATGCTGGCCCGGATGAAACAACGGGAAAAGGGCAAGCCCCGCGCCTCTGTGCACGTTCCGCCCCGAGGCATGAAGGGCGTCGCAGAAGATCTCGTCGCCTATCTCGGAGACTCATTCAAGGCCAACCAGGAGGTCGGCTCTGTTGAGCAGACCGATACCGGCTGGTCGGTCGTTGCAGAGGTGGAACTCGAAGCGAAGGATGTGGTTCTCGCACTGGCGCCGCACGCGGCCCAGAAGCTGGTCCCTGCGGACGTTGCCAATCTCATGGTCGATGCCGTGGTCGAACCCGTGGCAGTGGTCGGCATCGGCGGACGAGCCGCGGATGTCCCGATCCCGGCCGGATTCGGTGCTTTGATCGGACCCAACAACGACGTGCGCGTCCTAGGCATCCTCATGGAATCGCAGTACGCGCCCGGAAGAGCCCCCGACCTCCACCACCTCGCCAAAGGCATCTATGGCGGTGGTGCCGACCCGGAGGTGCTGAACCGGACGGATGACGAACTCATCTCACTGATGATCGAGGAGACCAGTCGGGTCATCGGCACACGGGTGCAGCCATCCTGGACACGGGTAGTCCGGCACAATCCCGGCATCCCGCAGTACAACGTCGGGCATGTGGGTTGGATGCGCAAACTGGATGCGGCCATCGCCAACTATCCCGGACTTCATCTCACCGGATGGGGCTACCGGGGAATCGGAGTGTCCGGCATGGGAACCGAAGCGGTCCGCATCGGAGATCAGCTGGGCGCCTAGCCGAGTTCCTCCATGTACATGATGTCCGGTCGGCCGTCCATGAAGGCGCCCATCTGGCGACCGAACGTCTTCATGTGATCGCTGCCTTGGTGGGCGGTGACGGCGGCTTCGTCTCGGTAGCGCTCCATGAACACATAGGTGAGCGGTTCGCTCCCCTTGCTCAGGGTGTAGAGAAGGCAACCCTCCTCATTGGCGTTGACGGCTGCGGCCAGTCCAAGGGCAGCTTCCTCGAACCCGGCTTCCTGCCCTTCCTTGACTCTGACGAAGGCAACAATGCTCTTTGCCACGTGGTCTCCTTTGACGAGGGATTACCTACTACCTACTACCTACTACCTACTACCTGCTGGCGCCAAAACCAATGGTCGATCGGCAATGACCCGGTACACATGCACACGGCCGCATAGGCCTGCCGACCCTTCTTTGTGTGCCGGATGCGCCACGGATACTTTGTGAAACTTATCACTATCTCTGATAGATCCTTAACGGGGAGAACTTTCATGCGGCAGATCCGCATCATCTACATCATCACTGCACTGGCCCTGATTGTGGCTGCGTGTGGTGGTACCGACGACACGACAACGACCGTAGCCGCGGTGGCGGCTCCGGATCCGACTACCACCACCGAAGCCATAGCTCCGGAAACGACAACCACTGAAGCCATGTCCACGACGACCACCGCGGTGCCGTTCGAGGCTCCCGACGGTGCACTGGTCTCCGTTCCCGCCATGGACGTACCCGTCCTCGACGGTGTTGCAGACGATGGGGTCTGGGCGGATGCTCCGGTCCTCACCGTTTCCGTCTCCGGCGGTGCCAACGACGGTTCCACCGAGGTATCACTCCAGTCGGCGTACGACGGCGACACCGTCTACTACCTGGTGAGCTGGGCAGACACCACACAGAGCTTCCTGCGCTCCCCATGGGAGAAGCAGGACGACGGTTCGTGGGTGAAGCTGTCAGATCCTGACGACAAGGGCGGCGACAACAACGTCTGGTACGAGGACAAGATGTCGCTCATCTGGAACACCGACAGCGCCATCGCCGGGTTCGAGCAGTCCGGTTGCTTCGTCATGTGCCATGCCGGCGAGACCCCTGACGCCAAGCCCTACGGCAACAAGTACACGGCCGCGGAAGGTGAAATCGGCGACATCTGGCACTGGAAGTCGGTCCGTAACCTCCATCAAATCGACGATCAGTACGTCGACCACATCACCTACACCGAAGAGACACCCTCCGCCGGTCGCCACGGCGACCCCAAAGATGGGGGCGGATACACCAACAACGACAACGAGGACAAGAGCGCCCCAGCCTTCATGCCACCCGACGGTGGCAACAAAGACGGTTCACCTGGATGGGTCCTGGAGTCCGAGATGGTCGATTTCGACGACTCACTCTTCGTAGCCCGCGACCGTGTCCCCGGCGTCTACAAGTCTGAGTTCACCGGCGACCGCGGAGACATCTCCGCCGAGTCCAACTACGCCGACGGCGTGTGGACGGTCGAGATCTCCCGGGCAATGGTGACGGGTTCCGAGTTCGACGTTCAGTTCGACGATCTGACGGATACATACCACTTCGGCGTTGCCACTTTCGACAACGCTCAGGTGCGGCACGCATTCCAGGCCGGAGTTTCCAGCTTCGTCTTCAAGCCGTAGCCGACTCCTCCACTGAGACGACTGGGGCCTGCAGCATCCGCTGCGGGCCCCAGCGCGTTCCCCCGACCACCTTCCTGCGGGCCTCAGCGCCGACATACGGTGTCTGCGGACGCAGGAACGGGAAGGGCTACCATCGAAAGCAGCCGTTCGGAGGGAATGCATGAGCGAAGCGACGAAGATTCTGCTCGACGAATCGGAGATGCCGACGCAGTGGTACAACATCGTTCCGGACCTGCCGGAGCCCCCTCCCCCGCCGCTACACCCCGGTACCAAGCAGCCGGTCGGACCGGACGACCTGGCGCCCCTCTTTCCCATGGCGCTGATCATGCAGGAAGTCAGCACCGACTCCTACATCGACATACCTCCAGAGGTCCTCGATGTGTACCGACTGTGGAGGCCCAGTCCGTTGTTTCGAGCCCGCCGCCTCGAACGTGCCCTCGATACGCCGGCCAGGATCTACTACAAGTACGAGGGTGTGAGCCCGGCCGGCTCGCACAAGCCGAACACCGCCGTGCCGCAAGCGTTCTACAACGCACAGGAAGGTGTTCGGAAACTCACCACCGAAACCGGTGCGGGCCAATGGGGCAGCGCCCTAGCCTTCGCCAGCACACTCTTCGGACTCGAATGCGAGGTCTGGCAGGTGGCGGCCTCGTTCGACGCCAAGCCGTATCGCAAGTCGATGATGGAAACGTGGGGAGCCACAGTTCACTCCAGTCCCTCCCCGTTGACCGCCGCCGGCAGGGCCATCCTCGAACAGGATCCGGACAGTCCCGGATCACTCGGCATTGCGATCTCGGAGGCCGTTGAAGCGGCCGTTGACGATCCGACAATCCGGTATGCCCTCGGTAGCGTGCTCAACCATGTCCTGCTGCATCAGACGATCATTGGTGAGGAAGCGCTCCGCCAGTTCAACAAGATCGGCGAGACGCCGGATGTCATCGTTGCCTGCACAGGCGGTGGCTCCAACTTCGCCGGACTGACGTTCCCGTTCCTGCGCGAGAAGCTGGCGGGGAACATCAACCCCTCGATTCGTGCCATAGAACCGGCAGCCTGTCCCTCATTCACCAAAGGGGTCTACGCCTACGACTTCGGTGATACGGCCGGTATGACCCCGCTCATGAAGATGCACACGCTCGGTCACGACTTCGTCCCCGACCCGATCCACGCCGGAGGACTCCGCTATCACGGGATGTCGCCCCTGCTCTCCCACATCTACGAACTCGGCCTGATCGAGGCGATGGCGATCGGACAGACCGAATGCTTCGAGAGCGCCATCAAATTCGCCAGAACCGAAGGTGTGATCCCGGCCCCGGAGCCAACCCACGCAATCGCCGCCGCCATCCGCGAGGCCGAGGCTTGCCGAGAATCGGGAGAGGAGAAGGTGATCCTCACCGCGGTGTGCGGACACGGTCACTTCGACCTGTCCAGCTACGACAAGTTCCTCGCAGGAGAGATCTTCGACTACGACTACCCAGCAGACAAGGTAGCTGCAGCGCTGGAGC
>CBDTUP010000043.1:0-11726 GCA_965363685.1 uncultured bacterium
GGCCGTGCGGTGTCCGACTGGACAGGATCGGCGGCAAGCGCGCCGGTAAGGCGACGTGGCAGGGCCCTGAGTGCGGCAAGAAGTACTCGGATTATCGGGTGCACAGCGGCATGGGTAAGATGAAGCATCCGACGCGTGGGGAGGTCGTGGCCGATGACTGACATGGCTGATCTTCTTCATCGGGCGCAGACGGAGTCGAGGGCGGGTGACCTGTGGGCGCAGCGCGCGGTCGCTTTGATCATGGTGATCGAGAGCCGTGAGCGTGAAGTGAAGCGGCTGCGTGGCGCTCTGGAGCTGATCGCCCGGCAGGGTTTCTGGTCGAAGGGGACGGAGCACATGGGTCTGCTGGCGTTGCTGGATGAGAACACGACGATCGCCCGTGAGGCGTTGGGCGGTGAGTTCGCAGATGATTGATCGGCTGAGCGTCACCCAGGACGCGCTGGTGGCGATGACCTTGTTCGCGTTTGCGTTGGTGCTGTGTCTGCTGTGGGTTGTTTCGGCGTCTCGTGGACCGTCGGACGAGGAGCTTGAGCGGTGGCGTGCGGTGCAGGAGTGCGTGAAGACCAACGAGCCTCGGTCTTCGGCGTCGGTTGGGGAGTATCGGGCGTTGTTGGCTATCTGTGAGGAGTCGTTTCGTGGTTGATGTGCCGCAGTACAGGTATGACGCGAGGTGCGTGAGGGTCGTCGATGGCGACACGATGGACCTCGACGTGGATCTCGGGTTCTACGTGACCCATCGGATTCGTGTGCGGTTGTTGGGTATCGACACGCCCGAGCTTCGGTCGTCTGATCCCTCGGAGCGGGACCGGGCGCGTGACGCGTCGCTGGTGGCTGCGAATTGGTTGGCTCGGGGTGAGCTGATTTCGGATGGCCGTGGCGGCTGGCGCCCGTTGGACGTGTCGCGTCCGCTGGTGGTGGAAACCGAGAAGACCGGGAAGTTCGGCCGCTGGCTGGCTCGCATCTGGCGCGAGGGCGACGATGTCGACCTGGCTGAGCATCTGCGTCACGCCGGGTTCGGGGGCGAGCGATGAGCGACGATCTGCGAGTGGTTGCTGAGGCCTTGAAGTTGGCGCTCGACCACATAGCGAAGCACGTTGATTCGCCGACTCAGCCTCCGGTGGAGCCTCCGCCCGACCCGCCCGACGACGGCTCGTGGTGGAAGCGGGGCGAGCGGTGGTTGTACCGGCCAACGGGTTCGGGTCGGGACGTTCCGGTCGTCAACAACGAGGAACTCGACCGTGCACTCGGCACGGCCATGCCTGGGGACTGCATCAACCTCGCGGCGGGCGGCTACGGGCCGTTCGTCTGGTCGGCCCATCGTGGGCACCGGAGCGGGGCGCCGAACGCGCCGATAACCGTGCAGGCCGGACCAGGCCAGGAGGTCCGCTTCCAAGGGCCGTCGGTCCACACCCAGGCCGACGTGTTCCGCACCGAGGACATCGACCACTTCCGCGTCTCGGGCGTGTCGGTATCGCACTCGCAGTTCGCCATGCGGATCTTCTCGTCGAGCTATGGGTCGATCGAGCACTGCCGCTTCAACAACTCGGGTCACGCCCTCGTCGCCGTGCAGGACTACACCCGCACGTCGGCCGGGAACCTGACACTCGGGGAGCCGTCGAATCACATCACGTTCGACTCGTGCGACCTCGCCGACGCCGGGCGAAGCCTGACCGACGGGCAGCCGTTCGGGGAGGGCTTCTACTTCGGGCACGGCTCGAACTGGTGGGAGCACAAGCCGCATCACATCACGGTCTTCGGGTGCGACATCACTCGCACCATCGGCGACGCAGTCGACATCAAGCCCGGCTGTAGGCACATCCACATCGTCGGCAACAAGATGCACGACCTTGACGTGCCGTCCGGCTCTGTCATTTCGCACGGTCCGATGGGCATGAACGACGCCGCGCCGAGCGTCGAGAAACGCATCGAGATCGCCGACAACCGGATCTGGAACATCGGCCACGGCCACCAGCAGGCCGGGCAACGGTCCGCCTACGGCATCTCCGCATGGCTCGGTGGCGAGCGGATCGTCGGGAATCGCATGTGGGGCTTCGCCGACCACGGCGTGAACACGAGGGCGATCAACCTTCGGGGCCTGTCCCGTCGCGTCTCGGGGTTCCCGCTCGTCGTCCAGGACAACGTCCTGTGGACCAACTATTCGTCGGTGGTCGCCTTCGACCACGACCGCCCCGATATTCAGATGTCGGGCAACATGACCCCGGACGGCCGTAACGGGCAGGACCGAACCGATCCGGCCGAGTTCGTCGGGCCGGTGCCTCGGGAACTGTTCTCGGAGTTCGACGGCATCGCCGACGGCAGCACCGATCCGGGCTCGGTCTTCGATCTGGGGGGCGCCCGGTGATGACGGGGAAGAACGAGGAGATCAGGGAAGCGCTTGATCGTCTGGAGTCTGCGGTGATGGCGGCGACGATTCTGGCGCATAGCGGCAGGCGGTTCCATGTCCACGATGAGGCTTACGCTCTGGCGGAGATCCGTAGCGCTCTGTCTCGGGTGGAGGCGGCGACGGTGTTGTTGCGGTCTGGGCCGGTGAGATAATCCCAACAAATCGTCAACCCGAGGTTGTCATTCTCGAGTTTGGCGGATAGAAAGGGACACATGAGCAGCACCGAATTCACTCCCACCGACCAGCAGATCCAGGCCGTCGAGTTGTTCCTCGCCGGTCCCGACCTGAAAGTCCAGGCCCTCGCTGGCGCTGGCAAGACCTCGACTCTGAAGCTGATGGCCAACGCGACCGACTCGCAGGGCCGCTACATCTCGTTCAATAAGGCGATCGCCACTGAGGCTCAGGCCAAGTTCCCGGCCAACGTGGCCTGCTCGACCGCCCATTCGCTCGCCATGCGTGCGGTCGGCCGTCGGTACGCCCACCGGTTGAACTCGTCCCGCATGAAGCCGTGGGTGTTCGCTGAGGCGCTCGGCCTCGAACTGCCTGCCGTGTTCGACATGCCGAACGGTGAAACCAAAGAGCTGGATCCGATGCGGGTCGCGTCCATCGCCAACCAGACCGTCAACAAGTTCTGCATGACCGGCGACCTTGAGCTGACCGAGCGGCACGTCCCGTTCCAGCGTGGCCTCGATGCTCCCGGCCGGTACGAGAACATGGACGCACTCCGCGAGATGATCCTTCCGATCGCCAAGGAGATCTGGGCTGACATCACCAACGTCAACGGCCGCTTCGTGTTCAGCCACAACCACTACCTCAAGATCTGGCACCTCGAAGGCCCCCGGATCGACGCCGATTTCATTCTGTTCGACGAGGCCCAGGACGCGAATCCTCTGATGATGGCCATCGTCGAGGCCCAGTCGCACGCCCAGCGGGTGTGGGTCGGCGACTCGAACCAGCAGATCTACTCGTGGAACGGTGCGGTCAACGCGATGGAGAAGGCCAGCGCAGTCAACGAGACCTGGCTGACCGAGTCGTTCCGGTTCGGGCCCGAGGTGGCCGAGGCTGCGAACACTGTGCTCGCCCGCCTGGGTGCACCTGAGCCGGTCATCGGTTCTGGCCCTGCCGGTCGGGTCGGCCCGGTCGTCAACCCTGACGTGATCCTGTCTCGCACCAACGCCTCGGTGCTTGGTTCGGCTCTGGAGCAGATGGCGATGGGTCGTCAGGTTGCCGTGGTCGGCGGAACCAAGGATCTGGAGTACTTCGCTGAGCATGCCGAGAAGCTCCAGTCGGGCAAGCGTGCGTCGCATCCGGATCTGGCCTGCTTCGATTCCTGGAGCGAGGTGCAGGTGTACGCCGATTCTGAGGACGGCGCTGACCTTCGGATGATCGTCAAGCTGGTCGACGACTTCGGTGCTCGGACTCTGATCCAGAGGCTCCGGAACACGGTCGATGAGCGGCACGCTGACGTGGTCCTCTCGACTGCCCACAAGAGCAAGGGCCGCGAGTGGGACAAGGTTGCTCTCGGCAACGATTTCCCTGTCGGCGACGACGTCGCTGATGAGGAGCTTCGCCTGATCTACGTGGCTGCTACTCGGGCGATGCTGGAGCTGGACGTGTCGCAGGCGATCTTGACCGGCGAGGTGGCGGAGTACGAGGACATCGACGGCCGGTTGGTTCCCGTCACGGCTGCCGCAGAGCCCGCTGAGAGCGTCGTGGAGGTGGCTCCGGTATCTGAGTCCACCGACGAGCCGGAGGCGGCTGAGAGCGCCGCTGCGCCGGTCGTGACGGAGAGCGAGGTCGAGTCGACGTTCGAGCAGCTCCGGTCGCAGCTGCGTGACCTGACCGAGCGGGACGTCGAGGTCGAGGAGATGCGGGAGATGCTGGGCGACCGGCCGCTCGGCGTGTCGTGCGTGTACTGCGGTGCGGTTCCGTTTCGGGCGTGCCGGACCGTGACCTCGGATCGGCCCACGGCTTTCCATGTGGGGCGGCTGGAGGCGGCTCGTGACATGATCCTGGGGGTTGATGGCTGACCTCTGGTGGTGGTGGGAATGCCGGTCTCAGGGGTGCTGCCATCCTGAGACCGGCTTCTCGCTGTACAGCGAGGGAACCGAGCCGGGTGCAGATCCGCCTCGGTGCTCTCGCTGTAGCGCTGCGATGAGGCGTGAGCCCAAGTCGCGGCGGTACCCGAAGATCAATAGCTGAAAGGAAACGATCATGGATTCTCATGTGAGTAAGTGGCTGGAGGCGGAGAACGTGCCCCGGTTCGAGAGGTTGCCGCGGTGGGCGAAGGACCACATCGGGTCCCTGTCGATGCGGCTGCAGGAGTCGTATGACCGGCTGGAGAATGCTCAGCCGCCGGATGGGCTGATCGGTGTCGGGTCGCCGCCCCACGGTTCGCTGTTGCGCGACCGACCGCCGATTCGGATCTCCCATACGCAGCCCTTGTACTTCGCTCGACCAAATCCCGGCAACGATTCGTACTGGTGGGATCTGGAAGCGCGGTGGTATCCGCCCCAGCCCGGGACTACCCAGCCGCCGACGTTGCAGGTCCGGTCGGTCGACGGGCCGCTGGTCATACGTCCGCACACTTCGAACGTGGCGAATCTCTCGTTTCTCCGCCCCGGCGACAAGGTGGAAGGATGAAGGCTGCAGAGCACGAGCACGAGGTCCCTGTGACGATCGAGGTGACTATTGAGGTAGGCAAGCCGGGGCTGACCGACAGCGACGCTGCGGCGACGGTGGGTGACACTCTGGGGGAGATCCTGGCGGAGTATTGCGACAGGTCGGGGTGGGGTCCGACGGAGCGGGCGAGGCTGTACATGGGATTGACGAAACTGTTCCCAGTGTTTGACGACGACGGTCGGGAGCCGAGTGATGATTGACGCGATGGAGAGGCGAACGATCGAGCCCGACGAGATGGACGGGCGCCTCGGTGACGCTCGCATGCTGGTCCGCCATTGGGTGACGGGCGACGGGCCCGTGTGGGATCCCGAGTCGAACGCGACGGACCTGTGTTTCGACATCGTCACGATCCTGGCCCGGTGCCTGGCTGGGGTCGGGACGAGGATCGCCTACATCCACACGGTGGGTGACGGCCCTCACGCGAGTGTGGTGGTGGGGCAGGCGATTGATCTGGCGAAGGGCAACGCTCCTCGCGAGGATTTCGTGTCGCTGCTGCTGCCTCATGGCCCTGACTTCTGGGTGCAGGTGCGTGACGCGATGGTGGAGATGGTGCGTAACGCTGCGAACCATGGTGCCGGTGTGCCGATGCTGGTCGCGCCGGGTGATCTGATTGTGCACCCGGGGTGCCCGTCTGAGACGCCGGATGGTTGGCTGCTGGTGGTGAATGCTGTGGAGTACGGGTCTGAGCGGACGGTGATCTGGTATCGGGAGGAGTGCGGCGCCGGTCCGTTCGGCCTGGATTTGGGGGCGTATGACTCGGTCGCGATCGATAGCTGGGTGGGGGCGTGGTCAGAGTGATGGGCGATTACCTCGATCAGTTCCGCCCGATGCCCGAGTTCGAGATGTTCCGCCCGTTCGACGGGCCCGATCGGCTGGTGGGCATGCCTGCCCATGTTGTCGACAAGTTGGAACGGTGCGGCAGCGACCCGGGGCTCCGGTGGGCACGCCAGTTCATGTACGAGGACCTCGTGGAGAGGGGTTTCACTGACGAGCAGGCGTCGGCCGTGTCTGGGCATTCGTCGGCTGGCGAGCCACCCCCCTGGGTGGAAGGGCTGGCGGGCGACCCGGGTGGGGGATCGGCGGGCGAGCCGGTAGGGGGGAACGGCCCGCGGGCGAGTAGGAAGGATCCGCTGGCGGGCGACCTAAATGCTTCTGGGGAGCCTGACGCGTCGCTGGTTTGGGTCGAGTCCGAACCGAACGGTTTCGTGACGTATGACGAGGTGGCTGAGCAATACGTTGGGCTCAACGGCGGGGAGCCCGAATGGACGGCGTTGTACATGGTCGAGGATCCGCACCTGTTCGGTCCCGATGACTTCGAGGCTGGCCTGTGACCGGCGACAGCCCAGTCCCGACCACTGACCCGGTAGGGGTCACTGACATCGCCCACCGGATCGGTCTGCCGTACAGCAGAGTCCGAGGCTGGCACAACCGCGGGTACCTGGGTGAGCCGCAGTACCGGATCGAGGCCGGGCCCCTCTGGGCGTGGGAGGTGGTGAAAGGCGTCGAGTATGTGCGTCGGGCGTTGGGCTTGTGGTCAGCGATCGATCTGGCATGGCAGGCCCCTGAGCTTGACGTCTACTGGGAGGCCCATGTCCCTCAGGAGTCGTGGAGCGTGGTCGGGCGGCGTCTGCGTGCCAATGAGCGGGGCTGGGTGTCGTGGCCTTCGGTGAGTGAAGACGGCGAGAAGATCCGGGTGCTGTTGACTGACTCGACCGAGGAGCAGCGTGTCGGCGCCGTCTATGGGCGTCAGGCGTTCCTGGATCGGTGCCGTCAGCTGGATGAGGGGCTGGTCGAACTGTTCCGCGATAACGACACGAGGACTCCATCTCTGGGGGGCACATGGGTTGCGAACGGGAAATGACCCGGCTATCCTGATGCTTGCGCTCGGGTCGGGGCCGGTTTGCTGCTCGCTTTCCCTCCCCTGACCAGATCGTTTCCTAGGTGACAGAGGCGGTACCCCTTTCCCGCCGCTAGGGGTCCGCCTTTGTCGCGTCTGGGCCGGGATTTCGTTGGCGGGTTTCCCGGGTTGGGGTGCGTGTCGGGTTGCGTTGCCCGGGCTGTGGGCCCCCGGGGGTGTGTATGTGGGATTCGCCCCGGGGATTTGATAAACGCGGATTGTCGTTTTTGGTCTAAAACGAACGTTTGTTCGATCCGAACGTCTGTTCGATGTGAATTCGGTCACATGACGTTTCTGTGTGACTTCGGTCACATGTGACGGGCGTCACATTGTGCGTCGGTCGCGGGCTATCGGTGCCGATCGCGGTCTAAGGCGATACCGTCCGCACCCGATAGTCAGTGAGTGAGTCCGGATCGGCCGGACCGATAAACGAAAGCGAGCAACCGATGACATATGGGGAATTGTGCGGCGAAGTCCTGGCCAGGATCGAACCCGGAGATGACATCTCGTGGGCGCTGATTGCCGACACGGTGGCCGAGTGTCTCGATCTCGATCCGATCGAGAACGAAACCGACATCGAGCGGATCGGCCAGCGCGTAGACAGGCTTCTCTAGACGAGCGTCCGCACCCGATAGTCAGTGAGTGAGTCCGGATCGGCCGGACCGATAAACGAAAGCGAGCAACCGATGACATACGAAACTTTCCCAACGATGAGCCAGACCGATACCGCCGAGTACTTGGATGCTGTGTGGTCGGGTCTAGAACGGGCCGCGGAGGATCTGTGGCACGCGCTAGGGCTGTGTGGATGCTGTGAGCCGAGTGACGATGACGCGGCGACAGCACGGGCCGAATTCGACGCGTTGTCCGATGACATGGAACTAGCAACAGCCGATGTCTATCGGCTGTCGGTCGTCGGCTCATCTGTGGTGATTACTGCACGATGAGCGACCACACAGACAACCCACAACCCACAACCCACAGCGAAAGTGAGCAACCGATGAGCAACCACACAGACAACCCACAGCCGATGTCGGCAACCGATGCCGCGATCGGCGCTATCACCACAGCGCTGACCAGCGCGAAAGCGCATGACATGTCCACACAGCCCGCGGTGGAAGTAGCGGTTCACACTCGCGACCTAGGGCAGTACTTCGCGATCCTCGCGGGAGTGTTGGTCGCTGGTGGGTCGGTCGTTGAGGATGACTGCTGGTCCCGCGTTACGACTGTCGGCACTAACGGACTGACGCGCTACGTCGCGACAATCCATCGGCCGCGGTCCCGCGACTAGGTGCCAGCGCGTCGCGGGTCGGCTCTGTCGGCCCGCGGCGCGGTGACACCTAGTCACCACAGCAACCACAGCGAAAGCGAGCACAGATGAGCAACACAGCGACCACAGAGGCGACCACAGAGGCGACCACAGAGGCGACCAGCGCGCCAGACTGGGCGCGATTCTCCACAGAGCCGATCGGCCCGTGCGAGCATGAAGACTCTGTCGGCCCGTGCTATTGGGACGCCGCGGCACGCGGCAACGGTCTAGGCCAGTCTTTCGTTCGGACCGCGTCGGGCCGCGAATTTGCGATCGAGACAGAGGCGACAGAGGCGACGCGGCATGACAACGTTGGCGGTTTGACTGATTCTGAACTAGCCGCGGAGACTGCCGCCGAGACTGCCGCGCAATCGGCCTACCGCGAGGCGACAGAGGCCACAGAGGCGACCACAGAGGCCACAGCACATGAGCCGATGTCGACTCTGCCCCATACTGGCGCGGGAACGGAACTAGCCGCGATCGGTCTAGTGCTCGCGCTGGTCGGCGCCGCGCTGGTCGGTCTGTCCCGATATCGGCTCATCGTTGGGCGGAACACAGAGCCGAACGCGCCGCGGCTTAGTTCCGGATCTATCCCGACGCCGCGCCGCGGCACGATCCGCGTCTATTGGTTCGGCCCGTTGTGCGCGGTCGTTCTGCCGCGCCGATGAGCACACAGCAACCCACAGCAACCACCAGCAACCACAACGAAAGCGAGCAACCCATGAGCAACACAGCAACCACACAGCCCACAAACCGATTTGGCGTCAGAGTCCGGATCGGTGACGCGTCCGCGCCAGTAGCGCGGATCGAGTCGATGTCGATCCGACAGACTGACCTACTGGCGCCGCGGGAAGCGCGGAAAGCATGGCGCGACTACCGCGAAAGCGAAGGTCTCGCGGGTAGCCCGCGGCTGACCACAGAACCCACCGGGAATTCGAAGCTATCGCACAGCGTCCGGCCGGTCGTCAGTCTCTCTCTCGCACCCGCGGCTAGTTCCGGCATCCAAGTCTGCTCACATCGAACCGCGGGCTGTGTCGCCTGCTGTGTCGGGTCTGACGTGACGGGCCGCGCATCGTTCGATCCGCGGATCCTTAGGGCCCGCGCGGTTCGAACGCGATTCATGATGAGTAACCCGCGGGCCGCGCTCACTCTCATCGTCGACGAGCTAGAGCGAGAGACTCACCGCGGCCCGTACGGTCGTCAGCGCGTCGCGTTCCGGCCGAACGCTTTCTCTGACATCGCGATCGAACGTTTCGCCCCGTGGTTGGTCGATGGTTCGATCGCGCGGGTTGATTCCTACGATTACACGAAACGACCGGACCGTGAGCCGATCGGCCGGTATCGGCTCATTCACTCTGTGAGTGAGCACGACGATGCCGACGCGATCCGCGGGAAACTCCACGACGGGCCCACCGCGATCGTGGTTGACGCGCCTAAGCACAGCGCGCCGATCCGGATCGCGGGCTATCCGACCCACGACGGCGATCGATGCGACTACAGCAACGCGACCCGCGGCCCTAACGTCCTAGTTGTCCTAGCGGCGAAAGGTACCCGCGCTAGTCGGGCCGCGATGCGTCGCCGCGGTTTCGCTCGCTCAGTCGCTGATTGGGAGACGATGCTCAGTCAGTAGCCCACAGCCGACAGACCACAGCCCACCGATGAGCCGATCCGGCCGCGGTGGGCTGTGGTGCGTTTTGGCGTCGAGAGGCTCTCGAGCCCAAATCGCGTGTTTTTGGTCTCGAGCCCAAATCGGTGTTTTTGGGCTCGAGAGCGTGACCACACAGAGCCGACACAGCCCATAGAGCCGACACAGAGGCGATCCACAGCCCGACAGAGGCGACCACAGCCCGTAGAGCCGACACAGAGCCGACAGAGGCGACACAGAGGCCACAGCACAGCACAGAGGCCACACAGCAACCCACAGACCGACAGAGGCGACAGAGCACAGCCCACAGCACACAGAGCCGATAGAGCCGACCAGCAACCCACACAGCCCACACAGAGCCGACACAGCAACCCACAGCCCACAGACAGCCCACAGACCAGCGCGGCCCGACCCACAGCCCACAGAGAACGGACTACACAGCCGACCAGCACACAGCACTAGACCACAGCCCTAGACCACCACACAGCCGACACAGCCCGCCGGCCAAACCAGCGCGCCCAACCACAGCCCACAGCCCAACACACAACCCACAAACCAGCACAGCCCCACACAACCCACAGCCGACGCCACGCCAGCACAGCACAGCCCCACACAGCCCAACCACACAGCAACACAGAACCCAACACACAGACCCAACACAGCAACCACACAACCAACCCAAAAGTGACCGACGTCACAACACTCGTCAGCGCTTTCGGGCCCGTTCACAAGTTTCCCGGTATTTCGTCATGAGATTGCAATATTCGGTGTGTTTGCCCTGGTCAGAGCGTTGCAGGTTTGTGTCGGTCGTGTCGGTTTGGGCTGTGGTTCGGCCCGTTTCGGCCCGTTTCGGGCTGTGTTCTGGGCTGTGTCGCTGTGTTCCGTCACTGAGAGTGAGAAGGCTGTGACCAGCGGAAACTCTAGTTTCGCCACGGGCTGGACACTGGTCGGCGCTAGGTGTCGGTCACGCTGTGTGGTTGTGACGGTGGGTCGGCCCGTGGTTCTGGCGGTACTGCCGACGCGGCTGTCTGGCCTCTGTCGGCTGTCGCTCATCTCCGCCGTCGGTGGACGTTTCCGCTGGTCAGAGCACGTTTCGCTGTGTGGTTCGGAGTCCGTTAGCAGATCCTCAACACAACGTCAACTCGCGTCAACACAAGTCGTTCGAAACTTGACAAGTGCCGAGAACGGTACTAACCACCGGTCATGGCCCTGTGACCAGGGCAAACACCGATCCGAACCGATAGCAACGAACACTCGTTCGACCCACAGAACGAACCGAACACGAGGCGAACGCACGTTCTACCACAACCCTCTGACCAGGGGAAACGCAACATGTGACAAACGACCACCAACAACTGTGACCAACGTCACAACCCTCTGACCAGGGAAAACACCCCCCCCTACCCCAAGAAAAACGCAGCGAAGCGTAGCGCTGTCTTCTTGTGTTTGTGTTTCGTGTTTTTGTTGTTTGTGGTGTGTTGTGGTGGTTGGGTTGGTGTCGGGTTTTGGGGTGTGTTTTTTGTGTTGTTGTAGGGTGTGGGGATGGTTGGTGGTTTGTTTCCTGCTGGGAGGGTTGCGCCTGATGCTGGGGGTGGTCGGCCGTCGGTGGGGTGGTTTGCTGAGGGGGATGGGTCTCGGTGGGTGGCGTGGGTGTTGTTTCAGGCGGGTGGGACGGTGGGGTTGGTTTCTGAGGTGTCGGGGGTTTCGGTGAATTCGTTGGAGAAGTGGCGGGGGTTGTGGCGGCGGCGGGTCGGAAGGAAACCGCGGCCGCTTTCGCCGGTTCCGGTTCGCT
>CBDTUP010000044.1:0-11652 GCA_965363685.1 uncultured bacterium
GACCGAGCGGATCGGCGTTGGGATCGTAGAAGGCCGTAAGGCGCTCGATCTGATACTCCTTGAGCAGACCGCGTTGAAAGACCAGCGCGATGAAGCCTGCCGCTCCACCTACCAGCGTCAACAGTTGCTTCCATGTCGCCCCCGCCGCAAATAGGACGACGAAGCTCATGAAGGCGAAAACGAGCATCGTCCCCAGGTCCGGTTGCACGAAGATCAGCAATGCCGGAATCGCTACCAGGAACAGCGATTGAGCTATTCGCTTCCACTGCATTCCCTCCTGCCTGGCGGGGGCCAGGACGGTTGCCAGCACTATCGCCATGGTGATCTTGGCGAACTCGGACGGTTGCACTTGGAAGATCCCCAGGTCGATCCAACGCTTGACACCCTCCTGTGCAGGAATCAACGGAGAAAGCAGCAGCAACAAGGCAGCCAGAGTGCCAACGTATACCCAAGCCGCGTAGTTGCGGAACTCCCGGTAGTCGATCAGAGAACCGATCACATATACCGCCACGGCCACAACCGCGAACATGATCTGCCTCTGCATCAGCCGGCCGGGATCGAGGTTCTGCAACTCGAGCTGTTCGCGAGTGCTCGCGTAGATCATCAGCACTCCGATGGCGATGAGAGCAATCATCACCACAAATGTGACAACATCCGGCCCAGGACGCCTGCGGTCTCCCACGATGCTGGCATCGCCTGCATTGGGTTTGTCGAAAACTGCCATCAGCTTTCTTCGTCCGAGACGTCATCGGGGGTGGCCGGGCCACCAGGCCTGACCGAAGTAATCGGTTCATTGGGCAACAGGAACTGCATGATGTTGCGGACGGCCGGAGCAGCGACCTTTCCGGCAATGCCTCCGTCGACGATCATCACAGCAACGACATAGCGCGGATTATCGATTGGTGTCACGCCAACGAACCATGCGGTGTCGTATTCGGATGCGTCGCGTTCCGCCGTTCCCGTCTTGCCACCGGTTTGCCAGGGGTTCTGCATGACACTGAAGGCGCTGGCAGCGGTACCCCCGGCATTGGTCACTCTCGTCAGGTCTTCACGAACAAACCGCTCGTGTTCCGGCGTGAACTCGATGGTCCTGGCCACACTGCGAGTGGGATCGAAGACGAGCTCGCCGTCGGACGATATGACGCGGTCCACCACCCGCGGTTCAAGCACGTCCCCACCGTTCACGAGAGCGGCGTAGGCGACTGCCATCTGAAGCGGGGTCGCCAGCACATCACCCTGGCCGATAGCGAGGGCCATAACGTCGCCGCCCCGCCAGATGGCTTCTGTGAATCGATCTGGCGAGAGCAAAAGGCTTCCCTGTGGCGAAGCCGCCCAGTCCTCATAGAGTTGGCGATCGGGGATCCGTCCGCCATTCTCGAATGGAAGATCTACCCCTGTCGGTTCATCGAGTCCAAGGCGCCTTGCCCATTGCTGCAGGATGTCTTCATTCTCAGGATCGTTCTTGTATTCACGCCAGATCGTCAGCGCCACCTGCCAGAAGTAGACATTGCACGAGCGGCCCAGGGCCGTGTGCAGGTCTGTCGTGCCGTGGCCCGCATCGGTGAAAGCGAGTTGCCCGCCTTCGTTGTCCTCGATCCCGAGATCGAGCTCGCCCTCACAGTTGATCGTCCCGGACGGAGTAGTCAGTCCACGCGGAAAGAGGCCTTCGTTGATTGCAGCCGCCCACGTGATCGTCTTGAAGGTGGAGCCGGGCGGATAGAGGCCCTGGATGGCAAGGTTGGTGAACACCTTCCGTTCCTCGAGCGCCTTGTAGTCCGCCGTACTGATCCGGTTGACGAACAACGTCGGATCGAAATCGGGGTAGCTATACAGAGCCCGAATCGAACCGTCGGTGACGTCCATCACGACCGCGGCCGCAAGTTCCGGATTGCCCTCCTCTAGTTCTCTCGACAGGGTCATAGCTTCCCCCACCGCGAACTCGACCTGCCGCTGCAAGCGGGAGTCCAGGGTCAGATAGACCGTATCTCCCTGGACGGCCGGCAGCTCTTCCTCGAGGCCGAGAGCCCTGCCCTGTGGATCTACCCGGTACAGAAGGGTCCCGCGTTCACCCTGAAGGTATTCGTCGTAGAACCGCTCGACTCCGAATTTGCCGATCGTTCCGTTGGGGTCAAGCTCCGGACCACCAGCCGCAACGTCTTCGGGGCTAGGTCTTCCTATGTATCCGACGACATGGGCCAGAAGAGACCCCTCCGGATACACCCGGACAGGACGATCGTGAATGAGGACGCCCGTGAAGTCCTCGCTGTTGGTCAGCACGTAGGCCATCTGCTCCGGAGTGATCATCCCCAGTGACACCTCGTTGACCGGACCTGCCTGTTCGAGCGTGGCGCGGACTTCCACTGCCGGAATGTCGAGCAACGCGCTGATCTGCTGAATCAGTTGCTCTTCGTCTTCTTCGGCAACCTTGCCTCTCTCCACGATCAGCTCGGGGATGATCCTGCTCGTCGCCAAAAGGACACCCCGGTTGTCACGAATCTCCCCACGTGCAGCGGTCGTCCGCTCGGCGTCCAACTGCTGGCGGCTGGATTCCTCTTCGTAGACAGTCCCGCTGGCTACCTGCACGAACCACAGTCGCGTGAACAAGAGCGAGAAAAGCACGACGAAGGCCACTCCCAACGCCGCCAGTCGACGTGGAAAGCTCACAACGCTCTACTCCGGGACCGGCTCTGCATAGCCCGGCCGACCAGGGGTTGCACCAAGAATGCGAGGAGGAAGTTGTATACAGGTACCAGCATGATCCGCCGCAGCGCGTCGGGTTCCGTGAGGGTCGATTCCCCAAAGAGGGTACCAATGACGGCCAGCAATACGACGCCGGCGAAACTCAGCATCAACACCACCAGAGACCCCGACATGAGACCGAGATCGAAGCGCGACCGAGCGCGGACAGCCATGTAGGCGACGAGCGTGATAGTCAGAGCCCTCCAACCGAGAAGGCTCGACACCAGTAGATCGATCAACACACCTCCGGTGAATCCCACCAGCAGCGCAGCATCATCGTCGAGCCAGCGGGCGGCCACGATGGTGACGACCATGACCAGATCCGGCGCCACCTGAAAAGGTCGGATGCCACCAGTGGCGAAGAAAGTCGTCTGAAGGAGCACCGCTATCAGGATGAGCAGCAGGGAGACGGATCGTACCCTCACGGCCCATCACCCACCGTGGTGGTCGTTGAGCCACCCGGGTCGGAAGGATCGTCCACTGGCTCATCATCCAACTCAGCAGGAACTCCGAGCACCGTTACGAACTGGAGTCCGGCGAAATCAACGAATGGGGCGACATCATTCGTATCGATTTTTGAGACATTCACTTCAGCCGTTGCGGTGGTGATCGCCACAGCCAGACCGTTGGGGGTTGCATCGTTGTGCCGGAATGTCTGAAGGACGCTGCCCTCGGGTACGGGAGCGATAGCATCGTAGATCTCCAGCCGTACCTCAGCCTCTGTTCCCTGGCCTGAGATGATCCCGGGTGCACCCGTCTCAGTACTCACCTGCACGACGACTCCGGAGGCGACGATGGGGAGAACCGTGGCATTGCTCTCTCCAACCTCGCTCACGAATCCAATCAGCGCTCCTGCATCGTCGACCACTGCGCTGCCTTCAACGATTCCGTCTGCGGACCCTCGATCAAGTGTGAACCGGAGGTCGAAGGAATCGCCGCTGCTGATGATCTCCGCGGTCACCAACGTGTATTCGGGGAACTGATCTCTCAGGTTCAGCAATGCTCGCAGTTGATCGTTTTCTACAAGGGCCGCTGCCCCCTCGGAGATCCTGGTAAGCAACTCATCACGCTCGGCTCGGAGGCGATCGTTCTCCTCTCGAAGAGAAGCGAGGTTGGCGAGTCCATCGAAAGCGTCGACCACCGGGTCGATTACTGCCTGCGCGACCTGTTGGAAAGGATTGAAGATGGTCTGTGCTCCGTCTCGGACCGTCTTGGTCATCCCCTCTCCAGATGAGCGAATGTCGAACGTCATCATCAAGAATGAAATGAGAACCAGAACTGCCAGAGTCAGGGTGCCGCGACGTGGACTGCCGTAGGGGAGCATCGGTCATCTCTCCGTAGAACGCGTAGTCATGGCGCTCACGGGCGACTTGACGAGACCAAGACCCCCTGCAACACATCGAACTCTTCGAGGGTTTTGCCCGAACCCAGCACGACCGACTGAAGAGGCCGATCGGCAGTAACGATCGGCATGCCCGTCTCGAAGGCCACCCGCTCGTCCACGCCGCGCAGCAGAGCACCGCCACCAGTCAGCACAATCCCGCGCTCCATGATGTCGGCGGCGAGTTCCGGTGGCGTCTTGTCGAGCGTGTACTTGACGGCATCCACAATCACCTGCACCGGTTCCTCGATTGATTCCCTCACCTCAGGGCTGCTCAACACGATGGTCTTTGGAAGTCCGGTCACGAGATCCCGACCGCGCACCTCCGCAGACGGCTCGTCCGGGTAGGGATACCCCGATCCAATCGCCATCTTCAGCTGCTCAGCAGTTCGCTCTCCGAGGAGCAGGTTGTATTCCTTCTTCACCCATTCCACGATCGCTTCATCGAGTTCGTCACCGCCCACCCTGATACTCCGGGATACAACAATGCCGCCCAGTGAAATCACCGCTACCTCGGTCGTTCCGCCCCCAATATCGACAACCATCGACCCTGATGGTTCATGGATCGGCAATCCGGCGCCGATGGCAGCTGCCATTGGTTCCTCGATCGTGTAGGCGCGCCGTGCGCCGGCGTGATAGGCGGCTTCTTCCACCGCGCGTCGCTCTACAGGAGTGATACCGCTGGGAACGCAGATGACGATGCGGGGCCGGGCCCACTTCCGTTTGTGCACCTTCTGGATGAAATAGCGGAGCATCTTTTCCGTCACATCGAAGTCGGCGATCACACCATCTCTCAACGGACGGATCGCCTGGATGTGAGACGGAGTGCGCCCGATCATCCGCTTGGCTTCCATACCGACTGCCAGGGCGCGATTGTCACGAGCGTTGATTGCGACAACCGAAGGCTCGTTGAGGACGATGCCGACATTGCGCACATACACCAATGTGTTGGCGGTGCCGAGATCGATGGCCATGTCCTGGCCGGCAAATGCAAATAGGGTTTCAGCCACGCATGGCCTCGGGTAGGGAACGGAGGATCAGGATAGCGGTCGAGCTAGGGGAATCCCACCCGAACGGGGCCATTAGCTCTTGGCCGTTAGCCGATAGCCAGACTCAACCGGCTAACCGAAGAAGATCCTCAGTTCCCTTTCGGCGCTCTCGACTGAGTCTGAGCCGTGCACGATGTTGTTCGTCAAGATAAGCCCGAAGTCTCCACGGATAGTGCCCGGTGCCGAGTTCTTCGGGTCGGTAGCACCCATGAGGGTTCGTGCGACTGATACAGCGGAATCGCCAGACCACTCCATGGCAACGACCGGACCGCTCGTGATGAACTCAACCAGTTCTCCGAAGAACGGCTTTTCGACATGCTCCGCGTAATGCTCGCCTGCCATAGCCTCATCAATGACCAGACTCCGGATCTTCTCGAGTCGGAGCCCTTTGCGCTCGAACCGGCCGATGACCTCACCGACCAATCCGCGGGCTACGCCATCCGGCTTAACCATTATGAATGTGTGTTCGTGTGACATGGGATCCTCGAATTCTCTCGTTGGGGTCGGGGGGATGCTAGCCATTGGCTTCTAGCCGTTGGCCAATAGCTCCGTCCTGGCCTCACCGACCACGTAAAGGGAGCCTGTCACGAGTATGGCGCCATCGTTGCCCGCGAGTCGCCGGGCGGCTTCGAGTGCACTCGGCACCGTCGGCGCCACCTCTACCTCAACGCCGAGCGCGCTACCCGCCACCTTGGCGACGCGCTCCCCCGGTACCGCGCGTTCGTAGTCAACGTTGGTAGCGACGACGGCATGGACCAGCCCTTCGAGGTGCGACAGCATGCTATCCAGGTCCTTGTCGCCCATCACCCCGATTACCAGCACCCAACTCACCGCTAGGAACTCAGCATCGATGGACTCGGCCAACAGCTCGAAGGCTTGCGGATTGTGTGCACCGTCAAGCACGATCAGCGGGCTATTGCCGGCGACTTCGAGACGTCCGGGCGTCGTCGTCGCGGCGGCACCTTCGCGAACCGCATCGGGATCGAGAGGCCGGCCCGTCAACTCCTCGACAGCCGCCACCGCAACGGCGAAGTTGTCGAACTGGTGGCGACCGTGCACCGGCAGATACACGTCGTCGTAGGTCTCGTATACGCCGCTTATCGATCCAGACCACCCGCCCACAGCCATGGCCACGAACTCGGGATGGAACTCGGCGCCAAACCTGCGGTACTCGATCCCCAGATCCGCGGCCCTGGCAGAAGCTAGAGGCAGTACTTCCTCCGGAAGTGATCCGGTCACCAGAACCGATGAAGGTTTGGCGATTGCCAGCTTCTCAGCGCCGATCTCTTCGAGCGTATCACCCAACCAGGAGGTGTGCTCGAGGGTAATCCCGGTGATCACAGCCACCTTGCTGTCGGCGATGTTCGTCGCATCAAGTCGTCCGCCCAGACCAACCTCGATCACGGCTACATCCACCGCATTGGCCGCAAAGTAAGAGAAGGCCAGCGCAGCGGTCAGCTCGAAATAGGTTGGCGGTTCCGGATTGCGATCCTCGTACAGTTCGACAAACGGAGCCAGCTCGGCAACTGCCGCGGCGAACTCCTCGGCGGTAGCCGATTTGCCGTCGAGCGCCAGCCGTTCCTCGATGTTTTCCAGGTGAGGTGAGATGAAAGTCCCAACCCTCAAGCCGTGCGCGACCAGCAACGAGGTGGCCATCCGCGCTACCGATGTCTTTCCGTTGCTACCCGTCACGTGGATCACCGGATAGGCAGACTGCGGATCACCCATCATCTCCATCAGCTCGCGGATGCGTTTCAGGCCCGGCTTCACTCCCTGGCCAATATGTCCGTCGAGAAAGGCGACAGCTGCTTGATAATCCATATCGATCAAGAACCGAGCTCTATCAATTGCGCCTGCAGTTTTCCGAGCCGCTCACGGAATTCAGAAGCCTTGGCCTCTTCCTTCTCGACGATCTCAGCCGGGGCGCGATCGCGGAAGCTGGCGTTTGAGAGTTTCTTGTTCGCTTTGTCCAGGTCGACAGACGTGGCCTCTATCGCCTTCGCTAGGCGCTGCCGTTCGGCGTCGACATCAATAACTCCGGCCAACGGGATGAACGCCTGCACACGGCCCGCCACAACCCGGGTATGCCCTACGGTCGGCAGCTCGACGGCCAGTTCCGGCGTCGCCGCGCACAGCGCATCGAGCTGCTCCGACCACCACTCCTCGACAACCCGCTCGGGATCGTGCAGCTTCACCGTCAGGGGTTCTCTCGGTGAAAGACCATGATCGGCCCGGAACCGTCGAATACCCGTCACGAGCTCCTGGAAAGTATCAATGTGAGGCGGAGCCGCCATCTCTGGAGGGTTGGGCCACTTGGAGCCTGCCAGCAGCCCATCGGCAACCAATTCGGACCACAGCTCCTCGGTGAGGAACGGGATCGCAGGATGGAAAAGCTTCAAGAGGTCGCGAAGGACAACACCGAGCGTCTGTCGGGTGGCCGGAGCAGAATCGTCATCACGAAGTTGTACCTTGGACATCTCCAGGTACCAATCGAAGACCTCCGACCAGGCGAAGTTGTAGAGCATCCCGAACGCGTCGGAGAAGCGGTATTCGTCGGCGAGTTCGTCGAACCTTTTCTGAACTTCGGCGAGTCGAGCCAGAATCCACCGGTCGGCAGGACCCGGATCGGCTGGGTAGCCATCCTCTGCCGGGACCGATCCGGTGTCCAGATGGAGGGCGGCGTATCGAAGAGCGTTCCACAGCTTGTTGCCGAACTTGCGCGCTCCGACCACCCACTCGAGATCGAAGGGAACGTCATGCCCGGGTGCGGCCGATTGGATCAAAGCCAGCCGCAAGGGATCAGCGCCGTGTTCATCGATTACATCCAGCGGATCGATCGCGTTGCCGATGGATTTGGACATCTTGCGTCCGGTCGAATCACGAACCAGCCCGTGAATCACGGTGTCGGCAAACGGGACCCCGTCCATGAAATGGATGCCCATCTGCACCATGCGAGCCACCCAGAAGTAGATGATGTCGAATCCGGTGATCAGCACCGCGTTGGGGTAATACCTAGCGAGATCAGGCGTCTCATCGGGCCAGCCGAGAGTCGAGAATGGCCACAAGGCAGACGAAAACCACGTGTCGAGGACATCATCATCTTGCCGGAGTCCGACTCCCCCGCACTTCGGGCATGAGTCGGGGTCCCGGCGGGAGACGATCGTCTCTCCGCAGCCGTCGCAATACCAAGCCGGGATTCGATGACCCCACCAGATCTGCCGACTGATACACCAGTCGCGGAGGTTCTCCATCCAGTGGAAGTAGTTCTTTTCCCATCTGCCGGGGATGAACTGCATGTCTCCATCCCGAACGGCATCGATAGCGGGCTCCGTCAGCGGTCGCACCTTGACGAACCATTGCAGTGAGAGATACGGCTCGACAACGGTCGAACACCGGTAGCAGTGCCCGACCGAATGCTGATGTGCCTCGACCTTCTCGAGGTGTCCCCGCTTGTGAAGTTCGTGCTTCACAGCTTCCCGCGCCTCGAAGCGATCCATCCCGAAGAAGTCGCCGCCGGCCTCGGTGATGACCGCACGATCGTCGAGGACCTTGACGGAAGGAAGACCGTGGCGCTGACCCATGTCAAAGTCATTGGGATCGTGGGCGGGAGTGACCTTCACCGCACCGGTTCCGAACTCACGATCGACGAACTCGTCGGCGATGACGGGGATCTCACGTTCCACGAGCGGCAGCAACAACTTCCGCCCGATCAGGTGGCGGTACCTGTCGTCATCGGGATGGACGGCCACTGCGGTGTCCCCGAGCATTGTCTCGGCACGGGTCGTTGCGACGGTCAAGCCGCCGTCGCCGTCGACAAAAGGGTACGTGATGTGAGCGAGTTCACCCGACTCGTCGTCGTACTCCACTTCGATTTCGGCGAGAGCGGTCCCACAACGAGGACACCAGTTGATGATCCGGTCGCCTCGGTAGATCAGGTCTTCCTCGTAGAGTCGTACGAAGACCTCGCGAACGGCCCGCGAGAGCCCGTCGTCCATGGTGAAACGCTCCCGACTCCAATCGACGGAGTCTCCCAGCGCCCGCATCTGTAGCGAGATCCGGTTGCCGAATCGTCGCTTCCATTCCCAAACCTGTTCAATGAACGCTTCCCGGCCCACGTCGTGGCGCGTGAGACCTTCCTGCGCCATCTCCCTTTCCACAACGTTTTGTGTGGCGATTCCCGCGTGATCCGTACCCGGCAGCCACAATGCGGCGTAGCCCTGCATTCGCCTACGGCGAATGATCGCATCGTGAATCGTGTGATTCAGCGCGTGTCCCATATGGAGCGAGCCGGTGACGTTGGGTGGCGGGATGACGATGCAAAAGGGATCCCCGTCAGGATTGTGTTCGGGACGGAATACGCCGGCTTCCTCCCACCGCTCATACCAGTTGGCTTCGACGGCCTTCGGATCGTACGTCGCTTCCATCGCACCCTTCATCTCAATCGCGAGCAGCCATTCTACGAACTAGACGAGACAGCCGAGTCGCTATTGAGACGCCACAGAGCCCCGCCCTCGCCAGGACGGGGCTCCGGGTTTCCTCAGAAGTCAGAGGGCATCGGGCAAGCGTGCTGACCACCCGACAATCTGTTGATCCTCCCTTCGCCGGAGCGAGAGGATGGTCATTCCCCCGAACGCGAGCAGAGCCAGGGCGAGACCGGCGAGGCTCGGCGTTGTCGCGTTCCCGGTAACAGGAAGGGTCTCGGAAGTTGTCGAGGTGGTTACCACCTGCGGGAGAACTCTGACCCTGAGGAGGCCGGCATCCCAGGTGTCGTCGATCTGACCGGCCTCGAGGTCGATGCGGCCCGTGTGGCCGGACTTGTCGACGTCCGAGTCCATGGAGTCATCGACATCAGCGGCATCTCTAGTGGTGAAGTAGTCGTCTTCCTCGAGACCGGAGAAGACCAGGTAGTAGGAACCAGCCTCGAGGTCCCCAATCCAGTAGCGCCCATCGACGCCCGTCGTGTCGGCTCCGACTAGAAGACGGGTTTCCCAGTCGAACAGCCGCACGTCGAACCCTTCTACCGGCACCTCCCAATCGTCCTGCTCTCCATTCTCGTTCGCATCGATCCAGACGTAGTCCCCGATAGCTCCGAGCCGCGAGGGAAGGGAAGAGGTCGTGCTCGAGGTGGTCGTCGGCTGCAGGAGGATTGTCGAACTGGTCGGTCCCGGTAGCGTCGTGCTTGTGGTGGGCTCGGGCAAGGTCGAAGTGGGCGCGGGAATTGTTGTGGTATCGGCAATTGGGTTGTAGCAGAACGAGACATGGCTCAGCCCTGCCCACTGGCCGCTTGGATTGACAGGGGCGTGCAGCAGCGTGTCGCTCATCGAACCACCCGGATACCGATATAGATACCCATCAGGGCCGCCCTTTGCCAAGACCCCCATGATCGGGAAGCTGGACGTCCAGTCGAAAGCCTGGCCGCTGCCGGTGGCATAGGCATCCCACGTGACCCGCATGTCGGCGTCCGGTGCCGGCCATACACCCTGACCGGTCAGAGGTTCCACTTTGTGGAACTCCACCCAGGTCGAGTCCAAGGACCCACAGCTGGCGTTGCCCTCCACCAGAATGGGAGCGACGGTGGAGGCGCCCGCCTCGGACGAGGGCAGAAGCAGCAGTCCAAATCCGATCAGGAGCAGGCAGAGAGATGAAATCCCAACGGCCCGACGACCACAGTTCCGCATAGTCACCTCCAGGGTGCATACGGGCCGGTCTCACCATTGGCTAGCCCCTGTCCCGGTGACCGATCTCGGACTGGGGCTCAAGGCCTCCCTTGTCCTGGCTTCATCGTCTCACGTTTATCCTGATGCAGCCATGGGCCTCTGGCCCTATCCGGTCGCGCCGAACGACTAGTCCCGCCACCGGAGCACATCACCGTCCCAGTGAGGGCGATCCGTCGCCGTAGCCGGATCCGCTGGTCTGCGACCGACGGCCAGTAACACGAGCAGGCCGACCGCAAGCGAAGCAAATCCAACGCCGCCGGCACCGGTCAGTCCGACACCCGTCTCGGGCAGCGTCTCAATAGTGGTGGTGATGGTTGTGGCCGCTATCGACGTCGATGTGGAGGCGATCGTCGTCGGCGAGATGTCGAGGAAGACAATTCCGAGATCCCAGGTGTGATCGACCTCGCCCGGGCCAAGATCTATCGAGACGGTCCGACCGGTTTCGAGGTCGCCGTCGCTATCGAGAGTCGGGTCTCCCCCATCCATGTCCGTGACCTCGTACTTGTCGGGAAGGGTCGCCAGGACGAACTCAATCACATAGTCGCCGGCAGGTAGATCCGGAAACAGATATCTCCCCACGGCATCCGTCACTGTCGAACCGACCAACGACATGTCGGCGGTGTTGAAGAGGAGGACCGTCACTCCTTTCACACCGACCTCGCCGGCGTCCTGGAGACCGTCTCCGTCGTCGTCGTACCACACGTAATCGCCCAGCTCACCGAGGATCTCAGGAGTCGTCGTAGGCGGAGTCGTCGTAGGCGGAGTC
>CBDTUP010000045.1:0-11458 GCA_965363685.1 uncultured bacterium
CGACCTGCCTCAGGTGCTCAGCGCAGTCCTGTTGACGGCCTTGCTCAGTCAGATCGGAGCTGCCACGATCACGGGAGTCCTCGCTCAGCGCTGGTTCGGCAACCTCGGCGTGACCTTGTCATCGGTCGGTCTAACGGTGCTGCTGTTTGTGTATGCCGAGGCAATCCCCAAGACCTATGCCGTGCGTCACACCGACCGGGTGGCGTTTGCACTCGCCTGGCCCCTTTCGAGGCTAGAACTCATACTCCGGCCGATCGTGCGGGCCTTGGTGTGGTTCGCCGACATCCAGATGCCCGGCAAGGGCGTGACTACCTCACCGACCGTGACCGAGGATGAACTTCGACGCCTGGCCTCCCGTGCAGCCAAGGAAGGCGAGATCACTCCCGAGGATCTCGGGTTGATCGAGCGTGCCTTCCGTCTCGGCGATCGGCGCGTCGACGACATCATGGTGCCCCGGGCGGACATCGTTGCCGTTGCCGCCGACGCCACTCTGGACCTCGCCCTCATTGTTGCCCTCGAGGCCGGCCATCGTCGCTTAGCCGTCTACGCGGATGATTCCGAAGACATCGTCGGCGTTGTGCTCCTTCGGGATCTGGTCCGGGTGCCGGAAACAAGAAGGGATCTGTTGACGGTGGCCACCCTGGCCGCGGAGCCGTTGGTCGTTCCAGAGTCGAAACGGGTGATGGACTTGCTGGGTGAGATGCAGCAGTCTCGGATCCATCTAGCGGTCATCGTGGATGAATACGGCGGCACGGCCGGGCTCGTAACCGTCGAGGATATCGCCGAGGAACTGCTCGGTTCGCTCAGCGAGAGCTCTGACCCGGTGCCTGTGTCGCAGGTAGCCGACGGGCGTTGGTCCATTGATGCCGCCCTACCGATTGAGGACCTCGCCGAGCTCGTCGATGCTCCGCTACCGGAAGGTGACTGGAACACCGTTGCCGGCATGATCTTTGCTCTGGCCGGTCGGGTGCCCGAGGTGGGTGATGAGGTAGAGGTACCCGGCTACCTCCTCAGGGTCATCGGGACGCGCCGCCGCCGGATAACCCGAGTCGAGGTCATCAGGACTCGGCGAATCTAGGCTCCGTTGCCGCTCCATCTGATGGCTGAGGGCTGCCTGACTGAGAGCTGCGCAACCTACACGCTCTTGGTACCGGTGACCCAATCTGCATGCAAGCCCGCGTAGACGCCACCGGCCGCCAGAAGGTCCCGGTGGTGGCCCTGTTCGGCCAGCACGCCCTGATCGAAGACAAGCACCGTCTCGGCGGCCTCCGCGGTCGCCAACCGGTGGGCGATCGTTATCGCGGTTCTCCCGCTGGTCAACCGTTCCATCGCTCTGCGGAGTTGAACGTCCAGTTGGGGGTCCACCGCCGAGGTGGCCTCATCGAGGACAAGCAGATCGGGTACCGATATCCATGCCCGGACGAGGGCAACGAGTTGGCGTTCACCCGCGGATAGGTCTCCACCGCGTTCACCCACATGCGAAGCGAGGCCGTTTGGTAGCCGATCGAGCCATTGATCCAGGTCGAGTTCAACGAAGGCAGTCCGTATCTCACGATCTGACGCCTCCGGTTTCCCATAGCGGATGTTGTCGGCCACGGTGCCCTCGAAGAGAAAGCCTTCCTGAGGTACGAACGCCACTCTCCGGCGGAGCGAGGAGAAGGCGATCTGATCGAGAGGCACTCCACCGATCTCGATTGTCCCCGCCACCGGTACTAGGAGGCGTACTGCGAGTTTGGCGAACGTAGTCTTGCCCGAGCCGGTTTCGCCGACCACGGCTATTCGCGCGCCGGCTGCAACGCTTACGTTGAGGTTTCTGAGAACCTCGGGGCCGTCTCCGTACTTGTGGGAAACGCCGCTGAAGCGCAGATCCAGGGTTCCGGGCGGTAGCTGTTGCCCGTAGACCGGATCGGGGATTTCCACGTCGGAATGAATCTCACCCAGAATCCTGCGCATCCCCGAGGCTGCCGACTGCGCCGTCTCCAGCACTTCGACCATCATTTGCACAGGCTCCGTGAGCAAATTGACCAGGAACAAGAATGCCAGCAGTCGACCGGGGGAGGTTCCGATGGCCAGGCCGGCCGCCACGACTGCCGCCATCAATATGCCTGCGAACAGTTCCGCCGAGCTGAACAGGATGTTCCCGAATCGCATTGTTCGGTATTCCGACTGGAAGCGCTCCTCCAACGCATCGGCAACCCGATCCTGAGTAGCTCGTTCAACACCGTACGCCCTCACCACAGGAAGCGCTGAGATGGCCTCGGAGAGAACCGCCAGGCTGTTGGCCACCCGTCTCCGCACCCGGTCGTAGCTGCGCTGGAGGATCCTCTGGAACCAGATCATCAAGATGGCGTAGAGGGTCACGCCCGCCGTCACCAACAGAGCCAGTTGCCACTGATACACATACATGGCTACCAGCGCCAGTAGCACCTGCGATCCCGATGTCAGCATGCCGACACCACCCCAGTCCATGAACCCCTGCAGCGTTGCGATGTCGGTTGTGACCCGTGACACCAGAGAGCCACGGCGTTCTGCATCGACATGGAGAACAGATCGTTTCAACAGATGGGCGAAGGTCATCTGGCGGAGGTCGGAGAGTCCGGTCGATGATGCCTTGACGAGGCGTAGGAGAGCGGCGCGACCTACCCAGGCGCCGACTACCAGGGCGACCGCGGCGAGCAGCACCTTCGTTCCAACGCGGCTCAGGTCGATCTGTTCCGGCGTGAGAAGCTCTTCATCGACGATCTGCTGAAGGGCGATCGGAACGATGATCTGGATGGCGGTTCCAACCGCGGCCATCGCCACGGTGACGCCCAGTCCGCGTCGGAGTACCGGTGCTTCTTTGAGGGCCATCCGCAGAACCCGGAGTGTCCGGTCTTTCTTTGCGACCTTCTCGGTAACGGCGCTCATCGAGAATCTCCAGTCGGCGACCGATCGGCTTCAGCGGCGACTCTGCGCGCATCCTCTTCATATGCCTGCACCAGTTCGGCATAGCCGGGCGAGGTGTGTAGGAGGGCCGCATGGGTGCCGTGTGCAGAGATCGACCGATCGTTGACGAACATGACTTCGTCTGCCAGTCGAATAGTCGCTGGGCGGTAGGCAACCATCACGATGGTCGAAGGCAGGTCGGCCTTCTTCAGCGAGCGGAGGATCTCAGCCTCCACCGACGGGTCGACCGCCGAGGTAGCGTCGTCGAGGATCATCAGCCGCGGCTTGCGAATGAGAGCGCGTGCCAACGCGATCCGCTGCCGCTGACCGCCGGATAGGGAGGTCCCGCGTTCGCCGATCCGCGTCTCGTATCCGTCCGGCAAATCGGCAATGAACTCCTCGGCTCCGGCCAGACGGGCAGCCGTTTCGATCTCTTCCTGCGTGAACTCATCTCCAAGGGTGATGTTCCCGGTCACCGAATCGTCGAACAGAAAGGCCTCCTGCGATACGTAGGCAACCTCGCGGGGGAGTTCGGATCTGGCGAAGGATCGTACGTCGCGGCCGTCAACATGGATCGTTCCGTCGGCCGGATCCCATAGACGGGCAAGCAGCAACGTCAGAGTCGACTTGCCCGACCCGGTTGGGCCGACGACCGCCAGAGTGGTCCCGGCAGCCAAATCCAGCTCGACACCATCGAGGACGGGATCGCCATCCCGGTAGGCGAAGTACACATCGCGACCGTCGACCGAGGCGGCATCACCTGTGGCGCGTGCTTCCCCGGTCCCGAACGGCATGAACTGGTCGGCGTCAAAGACCTTCTGGACTCGCTGCCAGCCGGCGATGCTGGCGGACAGGTCGAAGAGTACGAACCCGATGAGCTGTACCGGAAAGGCGAGGAGCGAGAGCAGATAGGTGACCGTAACTAGATCTCCCGCGCTGATGGCTCCGGCCCGGATACGTGATGCCCCGACATAGATGATGATGAGGATCAGCGCCGGTGGGAGAGCGCGGATGATCGCCTGATATGAGACCCAACGCGAGTTGACCTCGATGATTCCGTCCTTGACCTCCTCGGAGGAAACACCGAAACGGTCCGACACCATCTCCTCCCGGCCGAGCGACTTCACGGTTAGCGCCCCGTCGAATGCCTCGTGCGCCAGCGACCACAGGCGACCGCGCTGTTCCTGCACGTCCTCCCAGAGCGGATAGACGGTCCACGCTCCCTTGACATCGACCGCCACGACGATGACCAATCCAACCAGCGACCAAAGTCCGAGCCAGATGTCGATCGTGGTGACCATGGCCGCCGATCCGAACAGGAGAAGGATCACACCGGTGGCATATGGGAGTGGGGCGAGGACTCCCGTTCCCCGGTCCGTGTCCGAGTCGGCCACGGCCAGTAGGTCCCCGATCGACTGTTGGGAGAACCAGGCCAGTTCGAGGTCGAGTTGATGGTCGAGGAGGTTGTTGCGGACGTCTTGGCGCGTCCGGAATTGGAGCCATCCGGCCGCGGTCCGGCGCAACACGATCCCGGCGGCCTTCCATAGCGACACTGCCAGGAGTGCCGCCACCGCCGCCCATACTTTGGACCGATAGTCGGCGCCGCCGTCGAGCACCGGGATGATCACGGTGTCCGTCAGCCACCCGACGATCTGTGACGAGGCCACGATGGCCGCGGCATAGAGAGCGGCGCCGAACACAGCCAGGCCGAATGCCCACGGGTGTGTCTTGACGAAGCGTGCAATCAGTCGCACGCCATCACGCAGCACGCTCCAGGGCGAGGGGAGGATGGTCGGGTTTGCCATGACTGGTGAAGACTAGAACCGTTGGCCGTCGGCAGTAAGTCGATATTGGCAAGCCATCAGCCATCAGCTATCAGCCGGCACAACCACCTCCGCCTCACTTCACAGTTGTCCGCTGCCAATCGTCGATTCGATTCTCGAGCCCACCTTTGCTTCGAAGGTCCACTCACGTTCGGAGCCTTGTGCTCGAGCAGCTCACCCTGCTTGACGGTCCACCGCACGATCGGAGCCCACAGCCCACAGCCCACAAGCCCACAGCCAACGGCGAATGGCTACTCACCAAATGGCTACTCTTGCCTCCCATGCCCGCTCCTCTTGCTCCACTCGTCGGTCGATGGCGTATCGACCTCCTACCCAAGCCCGGCGACCGATTGGTTGTTGCTCCGGGGGCGCGTGCTTTCTTGGCGGCGGGATTGGCCAATCGAGCTGCCGGCCCGATTCTGGTGGTGGTACCGGGGGAGCGCGACGCTGAGGAACTCGTCGATGACCTGGCGCTGTTCACGGATCTAGCCGTCTTGCTACCGGCCTGGGAAACGCTCCCCTTTGAGCATGTCTCTCCGAATCTGACCACAATGGCCTCCCGCGCCAGGGCACGGGATCTGCTCGAGATCGGGGAGCCGGGGACCGTCGTGGTCGGGTCTGTGCGCGCGGTCACCCAGCGACTCAGTCCGTCTCCCGTACGCCCGGTGATTGCGATGGCAGGGAAGGAGGCCGGGTACGACATGCTTGTCGAGCGCCTGGCCGAGTACGGCTATCACCGGACCGACCGGGTCGAGAGTCGCGGCGAGTTCAGTGTCCGCGGTGGGTTGGTCGATGTCTTCCCAGCCCAGGGGGGTCATCCTGTTCGTCTGGAGTTTTGGGGCGACGATGTCGAGTCGGCCCGCCACTTCTCTATCGGTAGTCAGCGATCAACCGATCCTGCCGAGGGTCTCATCGCATATCCGGCCAGGGAGCTTCGGATGGATGCCGAGGATCGCGAGGTGGCCCGGACGCTGATCAACCGGGAGCCCTGGGCGGCTGCAACCTGGGAGCGGCTCGCAGAGGGACATACCTTTGCCGGGATGGAGTCGTGGTTGCCGTGGATTGCTCCCGAGGCGACTGTGATATCCAGTTTGTCTACCGAGGTTCCCCTCGTGTTGGTCGATCCCGTCCGCGCCGCCGATCGAAGCAGGGATCTCCTCAAGGAGGAAACCGAAATGGCTGCCGCCCTTGCTCCGACGTGGGGACACGGCGCCCCAGAAGCCGGCGACCACCCCGCCTTGTACCTCGACCTGACGGAGGCGTTGGTGGATCGCGAGCCGATACAGATTCCGCCGCTCGCCGCCGGACCATCGGATGAAGTGCTCGAAGTGAGAGCGCTCGATGCCACTCCCGGCGACGCCGAATCGGTCGCAACTGCGATCAATCGTTGGATTGCCGGAGGTGTCGACGTGGTCGTGGCAATGGACGGTGAAGCTGCGGCCGACCGGGTTGCCCGTCTACTCGCCGAGGCGGGGCTTTCGATTCCACGGCGCTCGAACCTCGACCGGATAGAGACGGCGGCAGTCGGCGTGGGGATCCATCACGGTTTCATGCTCCCGCAACTGAAGATGGCAGTACTTGGCGAGCAGTCGATTGCCGGTCGCCGACGTGCGCACCGTCGCGTGGCGGCCCGTCGCGATCCGGCCGATGGAGCCCGCTACCGAGACCTGGCCGAAGGAGATTTCGTTGTTCACTACCGCCACGGAATCGGCCGGTTCGAGGGCCTAGCCACCAGAACGATTGCCGGTATCGAACGTGACTACCTGGTCGTTGCCTATGCCGCCGACGACAAGCTCTACGTCCCCACCGACCAACTAGCCGCGGTCAAGAAGTACACGGGTGGCGAAACTCCTCGCCTGTCGCGCATGGGCGGCTCGGACTGGTCGAAGACCAAGAGTCGCATTCGCAAGGCGGTGGCCGCAGTTGCCGAGCAGGTCGTTGCTCTCCACCGGGCGAGGGCTACTGCCACCGGGCATTCGCACAGCCCGGACACTCCCTGGCAGCGCGAGATGGAAGCATCGTTTCCATATGAGGAGACGTCTGATCAGTTGACCGCCATCGGCGATGTCAAGGTCGATATGGAAGGCGACAAACCGATGGACCGGTTGATCTTCGGCGATGTCGGGTTTGGCAAGACTGAGGTGGGTGTTCGGGCGGCCTTCAAAGCGATAATGGACGGCAAGCAGGTTGCCCTGCTTTGTCCGACGACCCTGCTTGCACAACAGCACTTCCAGACCTTCTCTGATCGTTTCGACGCCTACCCAACGCGGGTCGAGATGCTGAGCAGGTTCCTCACCGCCAAGCAGCAGCGGGAAGTAGTGGCGAAGCTTGCAACCGGCGAGGTTGATCTGGTTATCGCCACACATCGGTTGCTGTCGCAGGACATCCAGTTCAAGAACCTCGGACTGTTGATAATCGACGAAGAGCAACGGTTCGGGGTCAAGGCCAAGGATCAGATCAAACGGTTCCGTGTTGGAGTGGACGTGCTGACTCTCACAGCCACTCCCATTCCCCGCACACTCGAAATGGCGCTCACCGGGATTCGGGACGTCAGTCACATCCGGACCCCGCCGGAGGATCGCCATCCGATCCTCACGTATGTCGGCCCATTCGACGAACAGTCGGTGTCGGCCGCGATCCGGCGCGAAATGCTTCGTGAAGGTCAGGTCTTCTATGTACACAATCGTGTGCAGTCGATCGATCGTGCCGTAGCTCGATTGCAGCAACTGGTACCCAACGCACGCTACGCGGTTGCTCACGGCCAGATGTCGGAAGGACAACTCGAGCAGGTGATGCTCGACTTCTGGAGCCGCAACTACGACGTGCTGGTCGCCACCACGATCATCGAGTCCGGTCTGGACCTCCCGCAGGTCAACACACTCATTGTCGAGCGCGCCGATCTGCTCGGCCTTGCCCAGTTGTACCAACTCCGGGGTCGGGTTGGAAGGTCGAGTCAGCGGGCGTACGCATATCTGTTCCACCCGCCCGAGCAGTCGCTCTCCGAGGATGCCTATCGCAGGCTAGAAGCCATCGGTGAGCACTCGGACCTTGGAAGCGGATTCCATCTGGCGTTGCGCGATCTGGAGATACGGGGAGCCGGATCGATGCTGGGCGAGGTGCAATCGGGCCACATCAGCGCGGTCGGCTTCGAGCTGTATACGCAGTTGGTTGCTGAGGCAGTGGGAGAACTAGAGGGAACCCCGGTCGACAAATCCCAGGACATCGAAATCAGGATCGACCTTCCCGTCAATGCCCACCTGCCGGATGACTACATCGGGGATCAAATCGCACGTATCGAGGCCTACCGCCGACTCGCCTCCGCCACCACCAACGCGGAAGTCGAGGACGTCATCGCGGAATGGACCGATCGGTACGGAGTCCTACCTGAATCGGCCGGAGCGCTGATCGACATCGCCCGATTGCGATCTGAAGCGATTCGCATCGGGCTGACTGAGATCGTGAAGCTGCGGCGTGAGGTAAGACTTGGACCGGTTGATCTCACCACCAGCCAGGAGGTGCGATTGCAGAGGGTATCGCCCCGCTCGGTGCTGAAGGCCGACGAGGGCCTGATATTCATCCCCGCTCCTGCGGACGGCGTGATAGTGGCCGACCTCATCTCGTTCCTACGCAAGATGTGGCCGCCACCCTCAGAAAGCTGACCCCAACCCCGTTCTGGCGTGAGTTTCCACACAATTGTGGCGGGTTTCTAACGCCAGAAGCGGGGTTAGGAGACGGCCTCCACTCTCGCCGGGACGTGTTTGTGATAGGGGGTTCCCACCAGCGGATCCTCAAAGGCGACTCCGGTCACGGTCAGGTCATTCGGCGAAACACCCGTAGCGGTCCGCTCGCCCGATTCATCTGGATAGTCCAGTCCGTAGCCGTTGGGGAGTGTCACATGGCCGGGTCGGAGCGTGTCGGTGACCTCCACACTGGTGATGATGCTCCCGCCGCTGGTCGACACCCTGGCCGTTCCTCCGTCTTCGACGCCGAGTGAGGCCGCATCCTCGGTCGACATGCGCAATGCCCCGCGATGATCGCGCTTTCTCCACTCGGGATCCCTGAAGATGGTGTTGGCCGTGAAGGCACGACGCTCACCCGCCGCGAGGATGAACGGAAAGTCGGTACTGGTGAGAGACACCGGGGCCTCGTTGAGATGTCCAATCTCGCTGAGGAGTTCGGGGACGGCCAGATTGATGCGCCCGTCGGTGGTCTTGAGCTGGCTCCAGACATCCTCCCAGGCGCTCTCGGCGAAGACGACACCAGATCGATTGCTGAGGATCGCATCGAAGAGTTGCTCACCGGGGGAGAGCCCGTCGCCTTTGAAGCCGGCCCGCGCCACCTCCCTGGGATAGGTCATGGCGCAACGGTGGGCGGCACCCCACAGTGCGGCAGCCGCCGCTGCACCTCCTGGAAGGGTCGGACCCAAAGTCTCGTATAGGAGGATCGGAGCCATCCGGCCCATTGCAGGGTCGGAGGTGGTTGCGGCCATGAAGGCCATGGCGAACTCCTCGCGGCTTCGTTCGGCGGTATCGCGCAGGCTCGATACCAGCTCCAGATCGAGGCCCCCGAGCGCCCGGACCAGGCGGGCGTGGATCTCCGGCTCCGGCAATGTGCCCTGCAGTGGTTCGACGATCGGGGCTCTGAGTTGGAAGACGTTGCGGGGATACTCGAAGTTGAAGAACGTCGCTTCCCACTTCTCGTACTGGCTCGAGGCCGGCAGCACGTAGTCGGCCGAACGGGCGGTTTCCGTCATGGCGATGTCGATGACCACAACGAAATCGAGCGACTCCAGGGACTCTCTCATGCGGCCGGAGTCGGTCAGTGAGTGGACCGGATTGGCGGACTCGATGATCATCGCCCGGAACCGGTCCGGGTGCTCCGTGAGAATCTCGTCGGCTATCGAGTTGCACGGAATCAGGCCTCCGATCACCCGGGCTCCGGTGACGGGCGTCGGGCGATGAGACGTATTGCCGCGGGCGAACTGCACGAGTTGCGTCGGTATGTATTGCGTTCCGGGTCTGCCGAAGTTGCCGGTCAAGGCCCAGAGAAGCTTCTCGAGGTATGAGGCCAGGGTCGAGTGGGGAGCCTGCTGGATTCCCAGGTCCTCGAAGAAGGCAACGCTGGAAGCTCGCCCGATCCGCTCGGCGGTGCTTCGCAACAGGTCTTCGGAGATGCCACACCTATTCGCGAACTCGGGGATCGGTACCTCCCGGAGTGCCGCGACAACGTTGTCGAATCCGGCCGTGTGTTCGTCGACAAACCCCTGGTCGACGTGGCCATCATCGATGAGGATCGCCACGAGCGCGGCTAGACAGAATGCGTCGGTCCCCGGCCTCACCTGAAGGAAGTAGTCGGCGAGATCGGCCGTCTCCGTTCGTCGTGGGTCGATGACCACCATTGAACGCCCCGGGTCGTTGGCGATCGCCTTGAGGACCCGCCTGGCCTCGGCGATGCCGTGAGATTGCCATGGATTCTTGCCGACGAAGACGGCTACCTCGGTGTGTTCGAAGTCGCCCCGCACTCCGGTGCCGAGCATTTCATGATTGACCATGAACTCGCCGGTCTTCTCCTGCGCGAGCGCGCTGGAACGGAATCGAGAACCGAGTACCGCCCGCAGTCCGGTGGAATACCCGCCGCCGAGATGATTGCCCTGGCCGCCACCTCCGTAATAGAGAATCGACTCGCCTCCATACGAGTCGCGGACCGACGCAAGGCCTTCTGCCACCTCCCTGATGGCCGTGTCCCAGTCAACCTCTTCGTAGGTGCCATCTGGCCGTCGACGGAGGGGAGAGGTCAGCCGATCACGATTGTTCTGGTAGTGATCGAGCCGGAGGGCTTTCTCGCATGTGTAGCCCTTGGATCCTGGGTGACTCTTGTCGCCCCTGATGCGGGTGAAGTGGCCATCCTCGATTCGCACTTCGATCCCACAGTTGCACTCGCAGAGGATGCAGGCCGTGGTTTCCATCGTTCTCCTCGATCTCTCACTCAGAAGGTAGTCAATCCGCGTCGACTGCGGAGAGGCCGCACCACCGGCAGAATGCGGCGATGGAACATCACCCAGATTTCGCGGTTCCCATTGGGCAACGTTTGGAGGTCGAGACTTCGGTCGGCCCCGACGACGGCCTGGGCCCGATTGCAGGGCAGGCAATAGCGTTGGGTTGGTGGGTCGACGCAGGGTCTACGTCCGCTCCGGCCCACGAACCGATGGGCACTTTGTACCTCATCGTCGACGAACGCCGCCCCCGGCCGTTCCGGGTCAAATAAGCAGACCTCACCAGAATCCAGATCCTCGACGATTGACCAAAACGAAAGGGCCGCCCCGAGGGGCGGCCCAGCTAACGGCCAAGGGCCAAGGGCCAATGGCTGCCTTGACTACATGAGCAAAGCTCACATAGTCAAGGCCATTACCGCCTTCTGTCCGTGCAAACGATTCTCGGCTTGGTCGAAGACACGGCTCCAGCGCCCGTCTATGACACCGTCGGTGACCTCGACGTTGCGGTCTGCCGGCAACGGATGCATGTAGATGGCGTCCTCATCCGCCATTTCCATCCGGCGCTCGTCCACGATCCAATCCTTGTACTTCTCGGAGATCTTGGCCGACTCTTCGTGGTCGGAGGTCGTCAGCATCGAACCCCACGCCTTGGCATAGACGACATCGGCGCCGCGAATGCCCTCCTCGAAGTCCTCGTAGATCTCGAATGCACCGTGCG
>CBDTUP010000046.1:0-11174 GCA_965363685.1 uncultured bacterium
AGTGACGACTTGCCCGGTCGTGGCTTGATATCCGCTCAGTCTGGAGATCTTCGCTGCGACCGCATCGTCGGTTTTTGAGGAGTTGTTGGTTGCGAAGATGATCCGGTATCCAGACTCATCCAGCGACTGCAGAGCTTCGCCGGCGCCCACTATCGCCGTGTCGCCGCGATAGACGACTCCGTCGAGATCACAGACGAGGTTTCCTTTGGGGCCGTGCGGTGCTGCCGGTCGGCGTTCGATCATTTGGCGGCGATCCGCTCCGAGAACCCCGAGACGATCTGCTCGAGTAACTCGAAGGTACGACCAAGGGACTCAACACTGACTCGCTCATTGCGGCCATGGAACATACCCATGAACTCGGGGAAAGCGATGCGGTCGTCGTACCAACCGACTCCGTATCCGACCACTCCCCGATCCCGAAAGAATCTGAGGTCGGTCGTAACCGGCGTCAGTGTCGGCACAACCCGTCGCGACCCGGCCAGCTCATCGAACGCATCGACGATTGCTTCCCACAGTGGGCCGGATGGCCGACTGGCGGACGCAAGGTGATCGAGAACCGGCTCGACCGTAACTCTGCCGTAGTCATCAGCCAGGACCTTTTTCAGGTGATCGTCGATGGTCGTACCGTCTTGGCCGGGGAGAGCTCTGAAATCCACCTCGGCTCTTCCAGACTCCGGGATCACATTGGACTTGACTCCCGAATCGAGAACATTCGGACTCACGGTTAGATGAGTACAAGCGTGGACGTACCGGGCCAGAGCCATCGACTCGGCACCGAGATCCTCGATGACCCCGTCGATCGCTTCCGGATCCAGCCAGTCTGCGGTTTCGGCGTCGGTCAGACCGAGGCCTTCGACGAATTGCCGCCACTCGGGGGAGATGGAGACCGGAGAAGACGAAGAAGCCAGCGAGGCCATCACCCTGGCGAGGGGGACCAGAGCGTTGTCGGTCCCATAGGGTTGACTTCCGTGCCCCGGAGTGCCTTTGGTCTTGAGGACTCGCCAGAAAGGCCCCTTCTCTCCAACATTGACTGGAAATACCTCATCGTCGCTCAGTTTGAGAGCCGGGTAGGCGACCTCGTTGAGGATGTAATCGCAGGCGATCTCGTCCCAGTGATTCTCAGTGAGGTAGTGGGCTCCGTACTTCGCTCCAGCTTCCTCGTCTGCCACGCCGAGAAACAGAAGATCACCGGTAGGGCGAGCCATTTCTCCGGTCAGGTAGCGCTTGAACACGGCGGCCATCGTGGCAGTGATGTTGAGCATGTCTACCGCGCCGCGTCCCCAGACGAAGCCGTCGTGGACGCCACCGTCGAATGGATCGTGATCCCACCCTATCGATTCCGCCGGAACCACGTCGAGGTGGCCCATCAGCATCAGCCGGGGAGCTTTCGGATCCTTGCCCGGCACCTTGTACAGAACGCTCTGCCGACCGGGATGTGGCTCGAATACGCGGCCGGCCTCGCCAAAGAAGTCGGCGAGTGTTTCGACCGAGCGGAACTCTGAACCGCTGTCGGGGCTCCCGTCGTTGATGCAGCGATTGCGGATCAACGTACCGAGGAGTTCTGCGATTGCTTCAGGTCGCATCTCGTCTCCCTTTGAGTATCTCGAGCAGTTCGAACATGGATGAGGTCAGAGGCAGATCGTGCGCCTCATCGACGGGCACCCAGGCGACTCTGGCTGCATCGTCACCGGCGATCAGCGTTCCACCTATGACCCGCGCCTCAAAGTCCAACAAGACGAAATGCCAGTCCGGCCCAATCGTCTCTCCCGTCCACATGAGGTCCCCGACCTCGACGACGAGACCTGTTTCTTCGAGGACTTCTCGGGCAACCGCCGCCTCGAGCGTCTCTCGCCAACGGACCTTCCCACCAGGCACAGCCCACTGACCCTGGCGCGGCGGACGACCACGTTCGATCAGTAGGAGTTTCTCACCATCCAGCACGACAGCGCCGACTCCAACGCGGGGAACCGGTTGCAGGCCGCCGGAAGTCACCGTTTTCGCCGGTGCATGGTGATAGAACGAGCGGAAAACCCGGCTCGTTCGAAGAAGTTCTTCGCCAGGCGGTGGCCCGGGAGTACCGGCGCATCGAATCGCTCGGCTCCACGTGCATGGAGTCGCTCGAGGATCAAATCGAGCATCGCCTCTGCAATGCCGACGGCACGGGCTTCGGGTTCCGTGTAAACCAACTCGACCAGGCCGACCCGTTCATCTGCCGCTTGAGGGAGCAGCGATCGGAGCCGCCCAACAATGAAACCGAGCGGAACGCCGTCAATCAGACCCAGCGCCACTATGTAGGCGGGATCGACAACGGCTTGCGCCAGAGTCTCTTCCGCCGGCTCGGCAAGACCGTCGGCCAGCGGCCACATCTCGTGCAGCTCCCGCATTTCCTCTTCGAGGCGCCGGTAGAGCCGGACAAGGTCCGGAAGATCCTTCGACTCGACTAATCGAACTTCAATCACTTCGTCGAGCGTAGTCGACGCATCTGTCGCTTCACCCCCCACCGCGTCACCAGCCACATCGCCTCGGCGACAATGGCGCCGCTCATCTTCGATGCCCCGAACTGACGGTCGCTGAATGTGATCGGGACTTCGTCGATCCTGAAACCGGCGTCGACCGCTCGCACGGTCATCTCGACCTGGAATCCGTAACCGGAAGCACTACACGAAGCCGCATCGAGCTGCCGGGCGCAATCCGACCGGTACGCCCTGAAGCCTGCGGTGGAATCGCGGACACCGAGCCCCAGCAGCATGCGGGCATAGAGGTTGCCTCCTCGAGAAAGCAATCGTCGATGCGGTGGCCAGTCGGGCGTTGCCCCGCCGGGGACGTAGCGGCTACCGATGGCAAGGTCTGCACCCCGATCAATCGCCTCCATCAGCCGCGGTAGATCGGCCGGGTGGTGGGAGAAATCGGCATCCATCTCACAGACCACTTCGGCTCCGGCGTCAATGGCCACGTTGAAGCCGTGGGCATAGGCCGGACCCAGTCCTTGCTTGTGTGATCGATGCACGACACTCATCCGCTCTTCGTTAGCAGCAAGCGAGTCGGCCAGATCACCGGTTCCGTCGGGCGATCCATCGTCGACAATCAACAGACGGAATCCCTGATCGAGCACAGCGGGAGCGAGACGCGGAAGGTTCTCGCGTTCGTTGTAAGTGGGTACTACAACAGTGACGCGATCAGGATGCACAATCGGTGCAAATCATCCTGCGCCTGTTGGCCAGTTGACTCGTCCGCTTGACCAGGAAACAAGATGAGCAGACGAACTCGTCGGTCTGTGCCTGCTGGGCATCGAGATTCATCGTCAACTCTTCTCGACGGATGGCGCGCAGTTCGGCAACCTCGTCTACGAGCAAAGCCTCCGCTGCCTCTTCCTCGAGCAATTCGAGTTCCTCAGCCTCGAGCTCCTCGAGCGCCTCGGTCTCGGTCTCTCCCGCGGGAACATCGGGGTTCTCGTCGTCTTCATCGTCGACGATGTCATCATCGATCACATCTTCGAGTTCATTGGCATCTTCGAGGTCGACGTCGTCGAGCTCCTCGTCGACTTCCTCCTCGTCGAGCACGTCCTCGGGTTCTGTCAAAACATCTTCTTTTGCCATGATCTTCTCCGTCGAGCGGCAGGAGTATAGGTTCTCAACGTCGGTCTGTGGCGTCGCAGGCTACACGTCTGCGCAACCATTCGGAGGCTTCATTGGAAGCTTCATCGGCCACCTCCTCCTAGATCTTGAATTCGATCGCATTTGGAATCAGCCGCGCCCTCAAGGGAGTCACCCCGAGAGGCTCTCCGTCCACCTCAACCGGCCACGGCATTTCGGTCTCGACCGTTACCTCCGGCGACGACATTCGGTGGACGCCGGGATGGCTTCCGTGCATGCCTACCTTGATCTTCTGGAACAGTGGGACTGCGGATCGCCGCTTGACTGAGAATGCCTGCACGTCGAGTCTGCCGTCTCTCAGGGACGCCTTCGGCGCGATATTCAGTCCACCCCCGAAGAACTGGCCATTGGCGGCGATGACCGCCAGGGCGGAGCCTTCGAAGCGGCGCCGACCCGCCTCGACCGTGACCCTGGTCGGCGTGAAACGAGGAAGTGTTCCCCAAAAGGCGATCTGATACTTGGCTGCGCCGATTCGACGCGGGAGCCGTTCGGCCAAACCTGCAGTTGCAGCGCCCAGGCCCGCCTGTACCTCGTTGATGAACGCGCGTTTACCCCAGGAACCCTCGGCGATTCCCACATCGACAGGATATGTGCGGTCGCCGGCAAGGTGGGCGGCTGCATCCTCGAGGCGTTGCGGCAAGGCGAAGGTTCGAGCGAAATCAGATCCCGTTCCGGACGGCAAGAGTGCAACCACGGGCGGAACCGTCCAGTCCTGTTGCATCAGTGCATCGATGACGACGTTGAGGGTTCCATCGCCTCCCACCACTGCGAAACGCGTCCACCCGGCCTCAGCCGCCAGACGTGTCTGCTCATGCATCGCTTCTGCCCCGGCGGGGGATTCAACATCGGAGGTCATCCCAAAGGCCGTCAACGCATCGCGCGCCCTGTCCTCGAGGCGACGCCGGTCTCCTGCTCGTGGATTTACGAGCACTTTCCAATCGGTCATTCCTGGCCTCCCGCCGCCACTACTCCGCGGTCGATTGCACGCACTGCCCTCCGGGCAATGTCCTCGAGGGCAGGGAATCCGTCCCGCAACTGTCTGAGGAGGTCGAGCACTTGGCGAAGATTACGCACGAAATCCCCCGCGGTGACGTCCTCGTCCTCCAATACCTCCTCGAGCGAACCTCCAGATGCCCACCAGTAGACGGTCTCCGCATACCCGGGTTCGGGACTTCGAGAGGGTCGCAGGCGACGGGCCTCCTCATCCTTGAGCAGTGACCGCCATGTGCTCTCGACCACTCTCCATCGCTCTTCGAACCGCGGAGTCGGTGAACTCCAGGCAGCGTCAGATCCGCGCGGGTCGTAGACGAACACCGAGACGAGTGCGCCGAACTCTGCGAACGACAGCCCGTCGAAGACTCCCCGCCCGATCGATTCCGTGAGTAGCAGATCGAGTTCGCTGTACACGACTCGAAGTCGGTGGCCCGAGTCCGTCAACGACCAATCCTGAACGTAGTCACGGTCTGTGAGGAGGTCGATGATCGAGTCGAACTCGTCGACCAGATCAGATTCGCCGCCACCCATCCGGGCGCGTCGCCGGATTAGGTCCTTCTCGAGTCGCAAAACCTTCTGCGCCAGGCGCACATGCTCCGCAACATCCGGACATCCACTCACGGGATGTCCCCCGGCTCGCTCGGCGATCGTCCAACCGAGAATCTCTTCTACGACGGGTTCGAACGCCTTGAGACGCGCGCCAACTCGCTGCTGGAATCGCCGGTCTTTGGGCCGATGTGGTTGAGGGAGGTCGACCCGACCGAGCCGAAGAGCACCCGGACTGAAATCACGTAACCTGATCCGTCTTACTCTGCCGCTCTGGCCAACCGCTACCACTCTGGGATCAGAGGAGCGCCAGCGGTCGCGCTGCAACACGACTATCCGTTGGCCGTCGGTTTCCTCGATTACATCGCCCGACTCGAGATCGAGGATGGCCCGACCTGATCGGGCAGGCGTTTCTGCTGCTAGAGAGACGAACTCGAATACGTCTCCGAATTCGCAGGCGGCTTGCGCCCGCATCCGCTCTACCTCACCTTCGAGGGTGACTATCGACTGAGCGGCGGCCCGCGCTGAGCTGCGTCGCTGGAACTGGGCGAAGGATGCCTCCAGAAGCCCTTCGGCTTCGGGGCGCGTGTAATTGGCGATCAGGTTGGCCGCCATGTTGTACGTCGGTCGAAAGCTTGAACGCAGAGGATGGCCGCCGCTCCCGGCAATGGAGGCCACGCGATCGAATCGAACGAATGGCGAATACAGGGACATCCCGTAGCCGTGATCGTCAATCCCCCGCCGACCTGCCCGGCCCGTCAGCTGCGTGTAGTCGCCCGGCCGGAGTACCTCATGAGTTTCGCCGTTGAACTTCGTCATCGATTCGAGGACCACCGTCCGAGCAGGCATGTTGATGCCCAGAGCAAGTGTCTCGGTGGCAAACACGACTCTCACCAAACCGGCGGCAAAGGCTTCTTCCACCGTTTCCTTGAATGCCGGCACCATGCCTGCATGGTGGGCTGCAACGCCAACCTCTAGCTGCGAAGCCAAGAGCTCGGAGGTCGGGCGCCGACAGATGGGCGGTCCTGCGTTCCACAATCTCTCGGATGCGCAGTTGAGCCTCCGGGTCCGACAACCTCATCCCTGCAGAGGCGAGACTGGCCGCGGCGCTGTCGCAACCCGCTCTGCTGAAGATGAAGTAGATCGCCGGAAGCATCCCCGAATCAGCGAGTTGTCTAACAACATCGAACCTTCGCGGCGTTACGAACCGCCGACGGCGCCCTTGCCGCTGGCGCAGGAGATGTTCGACAGCCTTGTTGGGAAGCCCGTTGCGCTCGAACATAGGGAACACTTTCAGCGGTTGCTCCGCCCACAGGTCCTTGAGGAAGTAGAGGCTCTCCAATGGAACCGGTCGCTCGGTCTCCACCACGAGAGAGGTGGCCCCGCGCCGCTCGCTCACCCACTCTGCAAGATCGCCGGCGTTGGCGATCGTTGCCGAAAGACAGGTCAAACGGATGTGGTCGGGAGCATGGATGATGATCTCTTCCCACACAGGCCCGCGTGCCGGATCCTGGAGGTAGTGCACTTCGTCGAGGACGACGCTTTCAACATCGCGCAGCGCATCGACGTCGGTGTAGATCATGTTGCGAAGAACTTCAGTGGTCATCACCACCACCGGAGCATCGCCATTGATTGAGTTGTCGCCCGTCAGCAGTCCAACACGTTCACTTCCGTAGACCTCGACGAGTTCGGCGAACTTCTGATTGCTGAGAGCCTTGATCGGTGTCGTGTAGAAAGCACGCTGGCCGTTCTCAACCGCCCGGTGCACGGCCGCCTCCGCGATGAGCGTTTTGCCGGAACCGGTGGGAGCCGACACCACCACCGATTCGCTCCGTTCGAGTGCCTCAAACGCCTCGAGCTGAAAGCGATCAGGTGTGAAGGGAAGCGATGAGATGTATTCGTCCAGGTTCATTTCCTGAGCGTCCACCGTATCAACCAGATCGTCATCTCGTACATCAGATAGAGAGGGACGCTCATGAGGAGCAACGTGTACGGGTCGCCGGTAGGTGTCGCCACCGCAGCGAAGATAACGATCAGAACAACAGCCCATCGACGCCCGGATGCCAGTTTCTCTGATGTGACGACGCCCGCCGCTCCGGCCGCATACAGGAACACCGGAAACTCGAACGACAACCCGAACACGAGCAAGAACAGTGTCACGAATTTGAGGTACTCGGTGATCTGCAGTTGGAACTTGACGTCCAGCACCGAGGCGAAGAACTCGAGGCCGCGCGGGAGAACCCAGTAGGCGAACAACACTCCGCCGGCAAATAGGATCACAAGGGCGGTGACGATCGGAATCGTCCAACGACGTTCCTTCTTGCTCAAGGCGGGATTGACGAACGCCCACAATTGATAGAGCAGAACCGGACTCGCCAGCAGAACTCCGCCAAAGAACGATAGACGCATAGCCGAGCCGAAGGCTTCGGTGGGCTTGAGCGCAATCAGTTCTCCGTCCGCCCCGATGTCTTTGTAGGGCTGGACCAGGATGTCGAGAATCCATTCGCGGAATATGAAGGCGATTATCGATGTGATGACGAGAGCGATGGCCGATTTGACGACCCTCCACCGGAACTCATCGAGGTGCTCGAGAATGGTTTGCCGGCGTTCGTCGTTCAATCGTCTTCTCCGTCGAGCAGGTTCTCCCCGCTCTCAATACGATCCAGATCTTCCATTGCCTCTGACGGCGAAGGCCCAATTTCGGCAACAGGGCCCACCCAGGCAGCCGAGACGTCCTCTTCGACTGACTTCAGTTCGTCATTGATCTGCTCGAGAGGTTCCTTGAGATCCTGCTTGATCTGCTCAACCGGACCGGCGAGGTCTTTCTTGATCTCTTGGAGTGGTTCGTTGAGCACCGCTACCTCGCGTTCGATACCGCGCCGGAATTCACGGGAAATCGATCGGAGTTCGCGCGCCCATTCACCGGCTTTGCGCGCGATCTCAGGCAGCCGTCGAGGCCCGAAGACAATGAGGACGACAAGTCCGATTACGGCGAACTCTGTGAGCGATACATCTGGCATGTGTCGTACATGCTAGGAGCATTGGGGAAGTGGAAGGAGATGCGTTCGGTCGAACCGGGAGTGTTGAGCATCACCGCCCCCGCCCACATTGTGGCACGGGGTCGGTTCGGGCCGACTAGGAAGCGATCAGGCGGACGAGATCTTCTTCGTCCCGCAACGCATTGGCGAAGGCATAAATCTCGTCTTCAGTGATCGGTCCAGACGGCAGTACGTCGTAGGCAACGCCGGTCGCCAGCAAGACGCTGACTACCCGGGCATTTGCCGGCCGGCGCTGGATGTGCTCGCACACCGGGCAGGTGAATCGATAGTTGCCCGAGTCTTGCATCGGATCTAGTTCGAGCCGCAAATCCTTGGGATTGAGCTCGATGTCTCCGCACAGCCGACATGTTGTTTTTATGGTGGTCATTTCTCGGTTCTCCGCAACCGTGTCTTGCCAGTGATATCGGTGGCGCGGGAGTCGAACTGAAGAGGTTTGTGTCGAGAGCGATCGAAATACCCGCGCCCGGATCGACGTGATCTTGTCGACGTTGGCAGAGGGCTATTGGCGATTGGCAGTTGATGCCGCGCCGGCCGACTGGGTGATGGGCAGAGTGTGCCTGTCCGAGCCCGAGCGAGACCAGGTCTAGGCGGGCGCGTTGTAGCGGGTCAGGATCCTAGAGCGCAGGTCCGCCAGCGCTTCGGAGACTCCAGGGCCGTCCACGAGTTCCGCGTCGGAACCCAGCCGCAGGAGGAGCCTGGCGATGACTGCCACGTCACCCGCTGAAAACCTGATCACCAATCCGGTTTCCGTGTCCTCCTCCACCTCGACCGGGTAATACTCGGCGACCCATCTTGCTCGACTCGAAAGACGTATTGTCGCCCGAACGTCGTCCTCCCCGGGGAGGTATCTGATCTCGACCTGGGGAGGGTCGGAGGGCCGTTCGAAGTCCTCATCTGTCGGGAAGGCCTCACGTATACGATCGACACGGAAGATACGCTCACCGCCGGCGGTACGGCAGTAGGCCGATAGGTACCAGTTCCCCATCGCGGAAGACACACTCCACGGTTCGACGGAGCGCCGTTTCGTCTCGCCCTTGCCCAGGGAAACGTAGACCATGTCGACGACCTTTCCCTCCGCTGCCGCATTGCGGAGCATCCCTACCAAATCCGGCTCTCCCGACAGGTCGACGGCCAGCACCTCTGTTCCATCTGGTGTCAAGGCCTTGCCGAGCTTCTCCACCGCCCGTTCCAGCGATGGAGGCGCCTGCCCACTGCTGATGAGTGCCATTCCCGCGGCCAGCAAGCCGAGGCCTTCCGCCGGCGTCAGCCGGAGTGGTCGCGCAAAATAGTCGGCCATGTCGACGACTACTTCATCTTCTTCCACGTAGGCAACCATCAGGTCTCCCGGGCCGTAGCCTGGAAGGCCGCATACGAAGACGAGATCGAGGTCGGCGATCAGTTCCTTCTGTGAGTACCCGAAACGCTCACACACTTCGTCGACCGTCGCTCCGGGGTTCGCAATGACCCAGGGAAGCATCGAGAGAATTCGGTTGAGGCGCTGGGCGGTGCGGTTGGGGCTCACAGCATCCCTCCAACCCTCTCGACGAGCCGATCGCGTAGACCTGGAGGGGTGAGGATCTCGGCCTTCTCCTCGAAGGCGAGAATCCACCCGATGAAGGCGTCTTCGTTGGCGACCTCGAGGCTGGCCGTGATCGAACCATCTTCGTGATGCACCCGGTCAGCGTGAGCCGGTAGCTGTCGTTCGGCCCACCAGGCTACGTCCGAGTCGAATCGCACCCGGCTCTTGACATCTTCGTCGCCTGCTTCCCAAGGCGCGTGCGGCAGGGCCCTGGATGCCTTGAACCCCTTGGGTCGTTCGAATCCGCCCGGACCGGAGGTGACTTCGATCTCGCCGATCCGATCCACACGGAATGCTTTGATCTCATCTCCGACCTCCCTACCGACCACGTACCAATGTCCACGCTGGTGAACGAGGCCGTAGGGATGAACCTTGCGGCGGCGATCCCGGTAGACGAACTCGAGGATCGATCGGCTGGCCACTGCTTGGAAGGCAGTTGAGAGATCTGCTGCTCCGAGGCCGAGCTCTGCAGCTAGTGGCTCGCCACCTCCGGAGAATGGAATCCCTCCCAGTTTCAGAATTGCTTCCGGCCCTTGGGGTTGGCCTCCGAGGCGTACAACCTGAGCAGCCAGCCACAGTGCGGTCCTCTCCTCGTCGGTCAGCCCTGGGTCCTCCAATTGATATTGTTCGGGAGGGAGAACGTATCCGAACTCAACCTCCCAGATGTCGGTCGGTTTCAGTTCGAGCGGAATTCCCATCTCCCGCAGCAAATCCTTGTCCCGCTCGAACATCCGATGGAAGGCCTCATCGCTCTTGCCCTCGTACCCGGCAACCGAGTAGCGGATCTCATCGGCAGACACCGGACGGTCTGCTGTGAGCAGCGCGGCCAGGAGGTTGAGCAGTCTTTCGAGAACGTTCTTCATCGCACAGACAGCGTACGGTCACCAGCCCGCAGTTGGAAGGATCTCGGATAGAGAGAAGCTTCCAGCCGACAGCAGTCGGCAATCAGCCGGAGACGGATACGTACTCCGGATCCCAGAGTGGAGGCAGCCTCTTCGATTCGCATCGACGACGAGCTAGGTGAGCCGTACCAACAGACGAGTTTGTGAGCAAAGTCGCTTCCTTCCCTGAGAGGGAAACGGGACAGGCGGAACATGTCTCCTCCTCCGAAAGGGGGAGGTGGCGTGCCGGCTTCGCCGGCACGTGTGAGTTGCTACGCAACTCAAGCCCATTCGCGTTCCTCTCCCGCTTCCGGGTCAACATGGCGAAACGTGTGAGTTGCTACGCAACTCAAGCCCTTTCGCGTTTCTCCCCCACGACTGTGGGGGAGATGCCGCCGCTTCGCCGGCACGTGTGAGTTGCTACGCAACTCAAGCCCTTTCGCGTTTCTCCCCCACGACTGTG
>CBDTUP010000047.1:0-11164 GCA_965363685.1 uncultured bacterium
CCAAGGGAATCGGAATCCTGACACCCGAGATGGCTCTTGCCTACGGAGTGTCGGGCCCGAACCTGCGCGCGTCCGGGGTCGACTTCGACCTTCGCAAGAAGGCCGACTACCTGCCCTACGACCAACTCGACTTCGAGGTTGTCACCGCCGAGACGGGGGACTGCTGGGATCGCTGGTGGGTGCGACTGGCCGAGATTCGCGAGTCCGCCAACCTCATCAAGCAGGCCGTCGAAAAGATGCCGTCAGGGCCGCTGCAGGCCAAGGTTCCCAGGGTCATCAAGGTTCCCAAGGGAGAAACCTACGTTCGGGCCGAGAATCCCAAGGGGGAGATGGGCTACCACGTCATTTCGGAAGGGGGTCAGGTGCCCTACCGGGTGAAGATCCGTTCGGCTTCCTTCAACAACATCTCGATCATGCCGCCGCTCCTGGAGCACACCCTGATCCCCGACATCGTCGCGATCATGGGCAGCCTGGACTTCGTACTAGGAGATGTAGACAGGTGAGGCGCTTCGACTGCGTCGAAGCGCCTCCGCGAGTCGCGAGTCGCGAGTGGCTAGACCCGCGACTCGGCACCCGAGGCGCCGGAGGCGTCCAATGAGTGACCTGTTGGCCAACTTCTGGGTACTGCTGCCGCTCAAGTTGGTGGCGATCGTGGGGGTGGTTCTCACCTCAGCGCTGGTGGTCGGATACGCGGAACTGAAGATCTCGGCGCATATGCAGGCCCGGATCGGGCCGTATTTCGCCGGTGGTCGCTGGGGATGGGCGCAGCTCATCGCCGACGGCATCAAGTTCTTCCAGAAGGAGGACATCATCCCGGAGGAAGCGGATAGGCAAGTCTTCCGCTGGGCTCCGGCTCTCGTGATGTTGTCGACCGTTGCTCTGTTCGTCGTGGTCCCGTTCTCTCCCGACCTCATCGTCCGCGACGGCGTGCTCATGGCCGGATGGTCTTCGGCAAACAAGTACTCCCTGATGGGTGGATTGCGGGCCGCCGGTCAGCTCATCGCCTACGAACTGCCACTCATTCTGGCCGTCGTCGGTGTGGTGATTCAGGCCGGGACGATGTCGATGGTGGGAATCGTCGAAGCTCAGGCCGAGTTCGAGGTGTTTGGTACCGGCCTCATAGTTCCCTATGTATTCGTCCAGTTCGTCGGTTTCCTGGTCTTCATGACGGCAGCCCTCGCCGAGCTGAGCCGAATCCCCTTTGACCTGCCGGTGGCCGAATCAGAACTCGTGATGGGATTCGTGACCGAGTACACGGGATTCCGTTTCCTGTTCTTCTTCCTGGCCGAGTACGCCAGCATGTTCGGGATGTCCGCCATCGCCGCCACGCTGTTCCTCGGCGGCTACCACTTCCCCGGCCTCGACCCCGCGATCTGGGGTCCCCTCGTTCTCCTGGTGAAGATCTTTGCGCTGGCGTTCCTGATGATCTGGTTCAGATGGACCTTCCCACGGCTACGTGAGGATCAACTGCAGACCTTCGCCTGGAAGTGGCTGATCCCGGTGTCTCTCGCCAACATCGCCATCACCGGTATCTTCAAGGTGGTGTTCTGATGCGGCTCCGTCTTCCCAACTTCTTCGGGTCCGGTCTGTTGACGGGTATGGCCGTGACGTTGAAGACACTCTTCACCAAGCCGGTGACGGTCAATTACCCGCTGGAGAAGGAAACTCCGGTTCCCAGGGCCAGGGGTGTGATTGCTCTCGAGCAGGACGCCTGCACCGTGTGCATGTTGTGCGCACGTTCGTGTCCCGACTGGTGTATCTACATCGAGGGCCACAAGGAAGAGCAACCGCCTTCGAAGCCCGGCGGCCGGGTGAAGAAACGAGCCACCCTTGATCGATTCGACATCGACTACGCCCTGTGCATGTACTGCGGCATTTGCGTCGAGGTCTGCCCGTTCGATGCGCTGTTCTGGACGCCGGAGTACGAGTACTCCGAGTACAAGATGGGTGCGATGATGCACGACATGGATCGTCTCCAGGATTGGATGGAGACCGTGCCCGAACCTCCCGGTCTGGAGGCGAATTGATGGTTCGCTTCTCTCACCTTGTGACCGGTGGCGAGTCGCGTGTCGCGAGACCCGCGACCAGTCACCCGCGACTAGCCGCTCTCACCAAAGGGAGGGCCCTATGAGCGACTGGTTCTCTGAGCCTACGAACTGGGTCTTTCTCGTCGTGGGTCTGAGCGTGGCGGCCGCAGCTTTTCGGGTTGTCACGTCTAGGAACGTTGTTCACGCCGCCCTATACCTCGTGGGAACTCTGGCCGGCACCGCGGTTTTGTTCTTGCTGCTTTCCGCCGAGTTTGTCGCCTGGGTATTGGTTCTCGTCTATATCGGGGCAGTCATCGTGCTGTTCCTGTTCGGAATCATGATTACCAGAGCCCCTATCGGCTACGACACGAGCCTCGACAACAACCGCAGAGGCCTGGCCGCGATCGTGTCCGGAGCATTGTTCTTGCTCATGTCGTGGGTGGCGATCGATTTCTTCGGCTCAGAGCCCATCCAGGATGTCGGTGTTCCAACCACTACGGAGCTGCTCGGTGAATCGATTCTGGGTCGCTTTGTTCTCCCGTTTGAGATCGTCTCGTTTGTGCTCCTGGCCGCGCTCATCGGCGGCATCACCGTTGCCCGCAAGGACGCCACTCCGGCAGAGTCGGAGGAGAGGGTATGAGGCGGTTCGCTTCGCTCACCGAGTCGCGAGCAACCCGCGACGCGCGACACGCGACACGCGACACGAGCCGGGAGGGCTCGCCATGACCGTTGCGCCGATTCTCGTCCTGGCGGCGTTGCTGTTTTCGCTCGGGGTCTATGGGCTGCTGGCCCGTAGAAATGCCGTGCTGGTATTGCTCGCCATCGAGTTGATGCTGAATGCAGTCAACATCAACCTCGTTGCGTTCGAGGCGATGCTCCGCGACAGCCTTGCGACCGGTCAGGTGTTTGCCATCTTCGTCATCACGGTTGCGGCCGCTGAGGTCGGCATCGGTCTGGCCATCGTGCTGCTCATCTTCCGCAATCGCGCCACTGCCAATGTCGACGAGTTCAACCTGATGAAGTGGTGACATGACGAACTTCCTCCTCCTCGCCGCCGCTGAAGAAGAAACCCACGAACTCGTCGCCGGGACCGGCGGGTTCTGGGGCGACTACGCATGGATCATGCTGGTTCTCCCCTGGATCGCGGTGCTGGGCATCATCTTCTTCGGCAAGCGCATGAAGTACCTGGGTGCAGAACTCGCCATCGGCATGCTCGCAATCAACACCATCTGGTCGACCATCCTGTTCATTCTCAACATCACTCAGGGAGTGGTCGCCGAGGGGGCGGTAGTGATCGCAGAGATCGGCAGCGACCTCGTCTTCGAGCTCGGCTACGTAGCCGACGGGCTGTCGATCATGATGTACTTCGTCGTCTCCTTCGTCGGCCTGGTGATCTTCATCTACGCCGTCGGGTACATGGAGGGCGACGTCAGAGTCACCTGGTTCTTCGCCTCGTTCACGATCTTCGCCGGATCGATGCTGGTGCTCGTGGGATCCCCGAACCTCGTCCAGTTGATCATCGGGTGGGAGGGCGTCGGCGTCGCTTCCTATCTCCTGATCGGGCATTACTGGGAGCAGAAGGAGAACTCGTCGGCCGGCATGAAGGCCTTCTACACCAACAAGGTGGCGGACATCGGTCTGATCATCGGTGCGATCATGGTCGGGGTCACACTGGGCACGTTCCGATTCAGTGACCTGTCCGTTGCAGCCGTCGAACACGCCGACAAACTTGGACTCGTGGCCGGCACGATAGGGGCACTGCTCTTCTTCGGAGCGATGGGCAAGAGTGCCCAGTTCCCCTTCCACATCTGGCTTCCGGACGCCATGGCCGGTCCGACTCCGGTCTCCGCCCTGATGCACGCTGCCACCATGGTGACCGCCGGCGTCTATCTGATGGCCCGCACCTTCCCGCTCTATCAGAATCTGGCCGAAGATATCCGACCCTGGATGGTGGCGATCGCCACCATCACCCTCTTTGCGATGGGACTACTGGCCCTGGTGGCGGACGACATCAAGAAAGTCCTGGCCTATTCGACCGTCTCCCAACTCGGCTACATGATGGTGGCGGTCGCCGCCGGCGGATACACGGCCGGTGTGTTCCATCTCTTCACCCATGCGTTCTTCAAAGCCCTGTTGTTCCTCGGGGCCGGGTCCGTGATTCATGCCGTCCATTCGAACAACATGTCCGATATGGGTGGACTGCGAAAAGAGATGCCGCGCACCTACTGGACGTTCGTCATCGGTTCGCTGGCCCTGGCGGGCATCATCCCGCTGTCCGGCTTCTGGTCGAAGGACGAGATCCTCGTCACTCTTGGATACGAGGGTTACACCGCCGTCATGTGGATCGCCATCGCCGGTGCGTTTGTCACCGCCTTCTACATGACCCGAGCAGTCATGCTGACGTTCCATGGAACGTACAAAGGTCACGGCCACCCGCACGAGTCGGCACCGATCATGACCGTTCCGTTGATGATCCTGGCCGGCTTCGCGGCGGTGGTTGGGTTTCTCAACATCCCCGGTCTCGAGTTCGGCGACTCAGGCAACTTCACGTCCTGGCTCGGTATGCGCGAGGTGGCGATGGGAGATCACCATCCCGATGCTCCCGATTGGGGCGCCGCGGCCATTGGTCTGACTGCGGCGGCACTCGGGATTCTTGCCGGTATGGCTCTGTTCGCCCGGGACAAGGCAACTCAGCACGAACGCGATCGGTTCGAGATTCCGGCTTTGTATCCGTTGTTGCGTCGCAAGTACTACATGGACGACGCTGCGCTTGGTTTGGTCTGGTTGGTCAAGGCTCCGCTAGCGAGGGCAGTCGACTGGATCAATGACTACATCATCGATGGTGTGGTCAACACCGTGGGGTTCCTGACCGCCGGACTGGCTCAACTGGTCTACGGCGGAATCGACCAACGCGGTATCGACCTGGGCTTCAACGCTTTTGCGTACGCGTCCGGAGGGAGTGGCGAGAAATTGCGACGACTCCAGACGGGCCGGGTTCAGCAGTATGCGTCGGTGTTTGTCGGCGCGGCCGTGTTATTTGTAATCAGTTTCGTGATATTCGGGTAGGAGGAGGACGAGTCAATGGAGTGGTTTGACACCTGGGGTCTGAGCCTCATCGTGTTCCTCCCGCTGGTGGGGGCTCTACTCGTAGTGCTCCTCCCGCGGGAGCAAGAAGAGAGTCACAAGTGGATCTCCCTGATCACCTCTGCGGTGGTACTGATCCTCAGCGTGGTGGCCGCGGCCGCGTTCGATTACGGAGCCGCCAAGTCGTTCCAATACGAGGTCAACGAATCGTGGATATCGGCCATCGGCGCCAACTACCACGTCGGTATCGACGGAATCAGCCTGCCGTTGCTGGTTCTGTCCGGTTTCGTGACTCTCCTGTCGATCATCTACTCATGGAACCACTGGGAGGAACCGCGCAACCCCAAGGCCTTCCTGGCCCTGATGCTGGTGTTGCTCACGGGAATGAACGGGACTTTTGTAGCGCTCGATCTGGTGCTGTTCTTCATCTTCTTCGAGCTAGTGCTACTGCCGATGTACTTCATGATCGGTATCTGGGGTGACAAATCTGAGCGTGAGCTGCCGGTATTCGGGAAGACGGTCTCGGTGCGGCTCTATGCCGCCATCAAATTCTTCCTGTTCACGCTGTTCGGCTCGGCCTTCATGCTGCTCGGGTTCCTGGCCCTCTACTTCAATTCGGCAGATGCGGTTGCCGATCGGACCTTCGACATTCCGGCGCTCATCGCCCGGGCTCCGGAACTGACCATGCTGCCGGTAGCCGGGTGGATCTTCGCCGGGTTGTTCCTTGGGTTTGCGGTCAAAGTTCCGATGTTCCCGTTCCATACTTGGTTGCCGGATGCTCACACCGCGGCTCCCACCGTAGGTTCGGTCTTGCTCGCCGCAATCCTCCTGAAGCTCGGTTCCTACGGGTTCATCCGGATAGCCATCCCGATCCTTCCCCAGCAAGCAAGGGAATGGGCTCCTTTTATTGCAGTGCTGGCGGTGATTGGAATCATCTACGGTGCTCTGGCCTGCCTGGCGCAGACCGACATGAAGCGGCTCATCGCCTTCTCTTCGGTGGGACATATGGGTTTTGTGATGCTCGGCATCGCCACCCTCACCGACGTCGGCATCAACGCCGCCATCATCGGCATGGTCGCTCACGGCGTGATCACCGGCCTCCTATTCTTCCTGGCCGGATCGATGAGCCACCGATATCACACCCGGTCGATGGATCGGCTCGGCGGAAACCAGAAACTCATGCCGATGCTCGGCGGGATCCTCGCTTTCACGGCGATGGCTTCGCTTGGTCTGCCTGGACTGGCCGGATTCTGGGGCGAGTTCATGGCGCTCCTCGGCTCATACAACCCGCTGGAAGGTTTGTCGATTGGACTCTTCCGGACGGCGATGGTGATCGGCGCCGTCGGCACGGTGTTGACCGCCGGATACCTGTTGTGGATGCTTCAGAAAGTCAACCTCGGCGAGCCGAAGGCAGAGTGGGACGGACACGAATTCCACGATGCCGATGGCTTCGAGCTGGCGGCATGGGTCCCTCTCATCGTCACGATCATCGCCATCGGTGTGTATCCGAAGATTGTCTTTGGGGCGACTACCGATGCTGTGCAAGCACTCGTTCAAACGGCCTTCGGAGGCTGACCTGTGGGCTACGACATCGACTATCTGGCGCTGGCGCCTGAGATCACCCTGGCGGTTACCGCCATGGTGGTACTCAGTCTCGACCTCGTCCTGACCAGACGACACAAGTACTGGACGGCGATCGCGGCAGTGCTCGGTGTCGGCTTCTCTGCCTTCCCGCTCATCACGCTGGCGGTTTCCGACACAGAGGTGCGTTCGATGTTCGACGGCAGCTACGTCGTCGATGATTTCGCCCTGGTGCTCAAGGCGCTGTTCATCGCCGCCGGCTACCTGGTCCTCCTGATGTCGGTGCAATACATCGAGTCCGACCGCTACTACCAGGGGGAGTACTACTTCCTGGTGTTGATGTCGATCCTCGGTTCGGTGGTCATGGCCTCCGCCAGAGACCTGATCATCCTGTTCATTGGTCTCGAGTTGGTGTCCGGGCCGCTGTTCCTGCTGGCAGGCTGGCGAAAGGGAGACGCCCGTTCAAACGAGGCGTCGCTGAAGTATTTCCTACTCGGCGTTCTCTCTGCCGCCATTCTGCTGTACGGCATGTCGCTGCTCTACGGGACGACCGGATCGATCACGTTTGACGGCATTCGGGAAGCATCTGTCGGACTCACCGATGAGCCGATCTTCGTCCTGGCGGTGTTGTTTGTCGTCATCGGGTTCGCGTTCAAGGTATCGGCCGTACCGTTCCACTTCTGGGCGCCGGACACCTATGAAGGCGCGCCCACCCCGATAACTGCCTACCTGTCGGTTTCCTCGAAAGCGGCCGGATTCGTCGGGTTGCTGATGATCACCTATCAGGCGCTGCCCGAAGCGTCGCACATCTGGGGACCCGCCCTGTGGGTCATGGCCGTGTTGTCGATGACCGTCGCCAACCTCACCGCCTTGCGGCAGAACAACATCGTTCGTCTGCTGGCCTACTCCTCGGTGGCGCAAGCAGGATTCATGCTCGTGCCCTTCGCGGTTGCGGGCGTGTCGAGTGAACCGGACGCGCTGAGTACCGCGTTCTCGGCGACCATCACGTACCTGATCATCTACGCCTTCATGAACCTCGGCGCCTTTGCCATCGTTATTGCGGGGGCGCGTCGAACGCAGACCGGCGACATCGACGGTTGGGCCGGCTTCGGTCGCTACGCACCCGGCCTCGGGATTCTGGCGGCGATTTTCTTCTTCTCGCTGGCCGGCATTCCGCCGCTCGCCGGTTGGTATGCCAAGTTCGTCATGTTCAACGCTGCGCTCGGCGGTGGTAGCTGGTGGACCGGTGTGTTGGCGGCGATCGCCGCCGTCAATGCGGTCATCGCCTTCTATTACTACGCCAGGATCATCAAGACGATCTGGATGGACGAAGCGCCGGAACCGATAGGTGGAGACGACCAACCCGTGGTGGGATCGCTGCGCCTGGCGCTGGTCCTTTCGGCGGCTGTCGTGGTGATCGCTGGCTTCTTCCCGGACGTGATCAACTTCTTCAGCGAAACGACACGGTTGCTTGCTTTGGGTTGAGAGCCCGTGTCTCCGGCCGATAGGTATAGAGGTCGACGCTGCCTGCGATAAGGTAACTGTCGCCAGCTGCCTCTAGTTTGAGGTTCGAATGTCTGAAAGCCTGATGATCCTGCTCGCTGAGGACAGTCCCGTCATTCAGCGGATGATCTCCGCCACATTGTCCAGAGATGGTCACTCCGTCGAGACCGTGGGGGACGGGAGCCAGGCGGTCGAGGCCGTGCGGGCCGGTTCCTTTGATCTGGTCCTGATGGACCTGAGGATGCCGGTAATGGACGGACTGGACGCCACCCGGGCCATCCGAGCCCTTGACGTCCCCCAACCCCACATCGTCGCCCTGAGCGGCGATCACGGTGCCGAAACCTCACAAGCTTGTCTCGACGCTGGCATGAACGGCCACTTGACCAAGCCCATCGTCCCTTCCGACATGGCCGCCGTCATCACCAGGGTGAGCGCCGGATAGTCCCCCCTCGACCCCCGGGTTCTCCGAACCCGGGGGCAGACCACGTGCTTCTCCTCCGAAGGGCGAGTACCTCTTGTTTCCTCCTCCCCTCCGAAGGGGGAGGAGGTCCGCAGCTGTTGCTGCGGGGCGGAGAGGGCGATTCCCATCCCGCACCCCCTCTGCCTCGAGGACTCGGCATCTCCCCCAGCTAGGGCGCTGGGGGAGCAACGCGTATCTCGACCTCTCTTATGCAACGCACCTGCAAGCCGACGGGGTCAATGCCATCGCCTCCGGTTCGGACAACAACGATATCGAGGCAGTGATATCGGCAGCCCACAAGCTGAAGTCATCTTCCCGAATGCTGCGAGCGCTCAACTCGGTGATGTAGCCGAGGAGATCGAGTCGATCGCCAGAAACACTTTCATGCCGGATGTCGAACTCTTCGAGAATTCCGTTGAGGAATGCCGGCAGGTGGCACAAGGGTGGACCCGTATGATGCCCGCCGAGGTCGCCGGATAGCGCCTCTGCCGGATGCGCCTCGGTGCGCGTCGCCTAATCTGAGGCCGATGCCGACCGACACCTCTTCCAGCCGCCATTCCCGTAATGCGCCCCGTACAAGCTCTCCAAGTCCCCGCGACCTGACCGCCTCGCCGTCCGGACCATCCATGACGCCGACGAAAGGACCCGATCTCTCCGAGGTCGATCTCTACCTCTTCAACGAGGGTTCGCACACCAGGCTGTACGAGAAGTTGGGATGTCACACGACCGCGGACGGTGCGACCTTCCGCGTATGGGCGCCGAATGCCGAGTACGTTTCGGTGGTCGGTGACTTCAACGGATGGGATCCCGGCGCCACCCCGATGGCCGCCAAATCGGTGTCCGGGATTTGGGAAGCATTCGTTACAGGTGTGCCCGATGGCGCTGCCTACAAGTTCCATCTCGGGATCGGCAAAGGCGCGACGGTTGAGAAAGCTGACCCATTCGGGTTTTGGGCGGAAGAGGCACCGAAGACAGCCTCACGAGTCGCCGGCCTTGACTACAAGTGGTCCGACGGTAGTTGGATGTCTGATAGGGCAGGCGCACACGACCGCCCAATGTCGATTTACGAGGTCCATCTGGGTTCATGGATGCGCCACGACGATGGGCGGCCCCTGACCTACCGGGAGTTGGCTCCTCATTTGGTCGAACACGTCGGCAATCTGAACTTCACCCACGTTGAGTTCCTGCCGGTCATGGAGCATCCCTACGCTGGCTCTTGGGGGTACCAGACACTCGGATTCTTCTCGCCGACCTCGCGGTTCGGAACTCCCCAGGACTTCATGTACCTGGTTGATGAACTGCACCAGGCAGGCATTGGCGTCATCCTCGACTGGGTACCTTCTCACTTCGCCGTGGATGAGCATGGGTTGGCCCTGTTCGACGGCACTCACCTCTTCGAACATGCCGATCCACGCCAGGGGTTCCATCCCGATTGGGGCACGTTCATCTTCAACTACAGCCGCAACGAGGTTCGTAGCTTCTTGCTGTCGAGCGCCTTCTTCTGGCTGGACAAGTTCCATGTCGATGGGCTCAGGGTCGACGCCGTAGCCTCGATGTTGTACCTGGATTACTCACGCGAGGACGGTGAGTGGATCCCCAACGAATTCGGTGGGAACGAGAACCTGGACGCGATCTGGTTCCTGCGGCGACTCAACGAAGAGGTCTACGGAGAGTTCCCCGGTGTGCAGATGATCGCCGAGGAATCGACGGCCTGGCCGATGGTCTCCGGTCCGACCTATATAGGTGGCCTTGGGTTTGGGTTCAAGTGGGATATGGGCTGGATGCACGACACGCTGTCATACCTGTCCAATGAGCCGGTCCATCGATCTCACCATCACAATGAGATCACGTTCAGGTCGGTCTACGCCTTCACCGAGAACTACGTGTTGCCGCTCAGCCACGACGAGGTGGTTCACGAGAAGGGATCGCTGCTGTCGAAGATGCCGGGTGACTCGTGGCAGCAGTTCGCCAACCTCCGGTTGCTGTATGCATATCAGTTCGCCCTTCCGGGTAAGAAGCTTCTGTTCATGGGCGGCGAGTTGGGTCAGCGAACCGAGTGGGATCACGATGGTGCCGTGCACTGGTATCTCCTCGACCACGAATCGCACCGCGGAGTTCTCCACCTCTTGTCCGACCTCGGTCGGATCTACCGAAACGAGCCGGCACTGCACCAACTCGACTCCGAGGAGCGAGGGTACGAGTGGCTGGAGGGTGGCGACTGGGAGCGGAGCATCCTCGCTTTCATGCGACTCGATGACGACGGTCATCCGATCGTGTGCGTCTTCAACTTCACGCCTGTACCTCGTGCGGGGTATCGGGTCGGCGTCCCGTTGGCCGGGGAGTGGCGGGAGATCCTGAACTCGGACGACAGTCGCTATTGGGGCAGCGGCCATCATATGAACCAGTCGATGACTGCCGACGAGGTTCCGTGGCACGGCCGTGATCACTCGGTCATGTTCAACCTCCCACCCCTCGGAGCCGTCTTCCTAAAGCCCTCGCCGTAGCCGTT
>CBDTUP010000048.1:0-11054 GCA_965363685.1 uncultured bacterium
GCTGCCGGGCATTTCCCAATATCAGAGCCGTGGCGATCAGGTCGGCGAGCGGGGAGACAACCACGATGGCGGCCCGACCCGATGGCTCGAGTGCACGCCGGGCCCGGATAATCAGGTCCTTGATGACTGGATCGCCGGCCTTGCCGGGAACATTCGAAACCAGTAGGTCGAATTTCTGATCGACCGCTCCATAACCCACGCTTCCATAGACCGACGATTCGCTCATCCCGTTGTCACGAGCATTAGCCATAGCAAATCGGACGGCCAGAGCATCGCGATCCACCATGTGGAGGTTGGCATCGGGGAATCGAGCTTTGAGGGCAAGTCCGAGAGGTCCGTAACCGCACCCCAGGTCGAGAACAGAGGCGGGTTGCTCGATGTCGGCGAGTGATTTGAGTAGTCGCCGCGATCCGGCGTCAACTGCTGCGGTGCTGAAGAGTGTATGACCCACGGCGAGTTCGAGCGTTGCGTTCCCGGACCGCAATGACAACCTGTTCTTGAAGTATGGCGAAGCTTCGATCGGGTGGTCCATCGAGCACACGTTAGGCGCCCAGGTCTAACCTTCGGCAATGCTCATTCTTGCTTCCGGCTCGGCTCGACGTCGTGAGATTCTCGACCTGTTCGAAGTCCCGTACACGATCGAAGAGTCGATGATCGACGAGGCCATCCATCCCGACGAAGAGCCTTCTGCAGCCGTTCAACGGTTGGCTACCGCCAAAGGCGCGTCGATCCTGACAGCGCACCCGGGAGCCGCGGTTCTCAGCGCAGACACGGTCGTGGGCGCCGATGACCGGATTCTCGGCAAGCCTGCCGATGGTGAGGAAGCTCGCGCAATGCTCGAGTTTCTCTCAGGTCGATCTCACACGGTCTACACAGGAATCGCGCTCCAACGCAACGGTGAGCACCTAGCGGAGGTTGCTGAGGCAAGGGTGCAGTTCCGAGATCTCGCCCCAATCGAGATCGATGCCTACCTCGCGAGTGGAGAACCGTTCGGGAAGGCAGGCGCCTACGCGGTGCAAGGACTGGGAGGCTCACTGGTCGGCTTGGTCGAAGGCGAGGTTTCTACCGTCGTCGGGTTGACCATCAGCGTGACTTCGGGATTCCTGAACGCCTTCGGCATAACTCATGCGCTCAACATGCGTGAGCCATCCGGTGGCCGAATCGTGTAGGTGGCTTCTGGCCCGCGAGCGTGGGCCATAAGACCCTACGAACGGCGGGTAGCCGGGCGGTAACGTTCCGGGTGTTGGGTCCCCCCTCAGCGATCGAGACCCCCGGCAATGCCGGGGGTCTCATTCTTAATCCGGGGAGCGTATTCACATGCTGCGCCGAACCAACGATCGATCCTCAGCGACCAATGACGGGATGCGACGTCGGCTTGAGGTGCCGATTCAATAGGTCCCATACATCCGGACGGGCCAGTTTGGTGCGAAGTGAGGCCAGCGTCTTGATGAAGGCCGGGACTGCCGCTGAAGCGCTCATGGGATTGGGGCGCAAGAAAGCCTGCACGTCGATGGATGGTGTGATCGTCAGCACTTCGGTTTCCGGCCAGGCCGCGTGAATCATCTCGAGTTCCTCCTCGAGAGCCGCCTTGCCTACCCTGTCGAACGCGCCTTCGTAGAATCTCGCTCCGTCTCGGATCTCGTCTGCGGCCATCGGCGCGATCACCAGAACGAAGTCGAGAGGCTCCTCGTTCGCTAGGAGGAGGTCGGCGTGGGTGCCGGATACCACGCCGCCATCCACGTAGTGGTTTCCGTTCATTTCGAATGGAGCGAAGATGAGTGGAACGGCCGACGAGGCTGCCACCGCATCGCGCAGCTCGATGTCTGGGGCATCCAGGGTTCCGAATGCCACTCTTCGTTTGGTCTCTAATTCGTATGCGACGATGACGGTGGGGTCGTCCGGCCAGCCTTGGGCGAAGTCGCCGATTTCATCCGCAAGCCAATCTCCAATTCCTCCGGCATCGAACGGGGCAGGAGATCCGAGTATGAAAGACACGCCCGGATTGCGGAGACCCGGTACGAGCCCGTGGCGTAGCCACCGACGAACGCCACCCGGTCGACGCCGCTGGTAAACCGCCGATCGGATTCGATCGGCTACGTCTTCCCTGCTCTCGTCGGCTCGAGCGAGAGAATCTATCGAGAGACGTCCCGAACGGACTGTCCCGGCCACGAACGATCCGGCAGATGTGCCGATGATTACTTCGGAAGAATTCGGATCCCAACTGGTCGCCATATGGATGGCCATCAGAGCTGCCAATTCGTATGCGGCACCGGTGATACCACCGCCGCCCAAGACGAGTCCTACCTTGCTCACGGTGGTCAGAATAGGCTCGATTTCCGCTGATCGCGGTAGGGTCGCCGGATGCCGCTCCGCCGACTCCGTCATCCTGAGGATGTCATCTCGTTGAAAAAGCTGTTCGAGCGGTGTGAAGAATCGACCGGACACACCCCCCTGAGCGAGCACAAGTACCGCTCTCTGGTCGGAGTACCCGTCGTCGGTGGTGGCCTATTGGTTGAAGAATCCGGCATTCCGGTTGGGTACATACACATCTTGGAGAGCAAACGTCCAGGTCTCTACGAGCTCGAGATGGCAGTTGACCCCATGTTCGCAGGACACATTGAGGACAAGCTGTTGGACGGTGCCATCTCCGAAGTTTCGCGGATGGGAGGCGACTCAGTCTGTCTATGGGCGTACTCGCCGATCGACGAGGTCTCGCTGCACAGATTCGGGTTCGTGGAAAACCGCTCCCTGCATCAGATGCGGGTGCCATTGCCGGTTTCGGCGCCACCCGTCTACCCGGGGATTGAGATTCGTGGGTTTGAACCTGGGGATGAAGAGGCGCTTCTCGCCCTCAACAATCGAGCGTTTCTGGGCCATCCCGAGGCGGGGGAGTGGACGCTCGACGACCTGCGCTTGCGCCAGGAGTACGAATGGTTCGAGAAGGAAGGAATTCGTATGGCCTGGAGAGCGGAGCGACTGGCGGCGTTCTGCTGGACCAAGGAGCATCCGGATGAGGTCGGCGAGATCTATCTGATTGCCACCGAACCCGATATGCGAGGAATTGGACTGGGCCGGGTCGTAGCGCTTGAGGGTCTTCGATACCTGGCTGAAACCAAGGGGAGCAGAACCGGGATGCTCTTCGCCGATGGTGGAAACCGAAGTGCGTTGGAAATGTACGAGTCGATCGGATTCCGCATTCATCAGACCAATCGAGCGTTCATCACCTCGGTTGGTCCGTCAGTCGCCTGAGCTGAGGCCGTCATCGGCCGGCGCGCCGAAAGCCCGGTGACAAGAAGGGCACGTCACATCACGTTCGCTCGTGGCAGCGAAGCACCATGGGCATGGCAGATCTTCCTGCAGATCCGGCGAGGCAGAATCGATGAGCTTTGAACCTCCGAGCCTGCCACCGAGCAAGGCTCCAATTGTTGTCAAGACCACCACAAACCAAGCAATCACGTTGTCCTCCTTCACCGACGAGGATACGCGGTTGAGGACCGATAGTGATGGATTTCGCGCTCAAAGCATGTCGCGCGCAGGTGTCACGAACCGGCCGCTCGCTGTTCGACTAGCCGGGAAGAGCGGCTTCGAGATCCGCGACAATCGGAGCTAGGCGGTCGAGGCGTCCGTCAACGGTCTCGGCTTCTTGGAGCATCTCTCGACCAGCATGGAAGACGATCCACGGTCTCAACACGCTGTCCGGCATGGTCCGTCCGTATCCTTCGATGAGGGCATTCGCAGCTGCCTCGCCCGCAGCGGTTCGCAGGGTCCACACTGCCAACGAGAAGTCCCACTCGGCCGGCGCAGCCGTTGCCCAGGCCCAGTCGGTGAGTGTGACATGCCCGGTTTCATCGTCGACCCGAAACCGGCCGGGCCGTGGATTCGTGTGACACGAGGTCGGAACCCCTCCGACCGGTGGTTCGGCGGCCAGGGCTCGCTCGAGCATGTTCTCGCTGAGCCCAACTCGGCGTCGATAGCGGGTCAGGCGCGTGAACACGGATTGATACTCGGATCGGAGCCAAGCGGCGTCCATTCCGCCGGCGAGGTTGGTCAAGTCGTCGGGACTGGCTTCATGGACCGAGCGAAGGATTCGACCGGCCAGTCGCGCCGGGCCGGAGCTGGACGGGAGCGTCGCGAGGTTCCAGGCGCCGGCATCTTCAAAAAGGCCCCAGGCGGCTTCAGTATCGACGCTCCACTCGATGACCTTCGGGAGTCCTTCCACATCGGCGAGAGACTCGAGGGCTCGTTGCTCTCTGCGTTGAAGAGAGCTGGATCGATACACGGTGAGGATCGTGGTGGCGTGTGGAGCGAACAGCCGGAATGTCCTACCTGTATAGCCCGACAACTCGTGCACACGGCCGCCACGCGCAAGCTGGCGGGCGATATCCATTGCGTCCATGCAATCCCCCTGTTGAAAAGGTTCCGAAAGTCTTGGCTGCCTCCATTACCCTACCCGCGATATGACCAGAGACCTTAGATGACAATACAGTTGACTTTTCCGGATGGCTCAGTCCACGAACACCCAGAAGGTGTGTCGGGGCTGGACGTGGCGAGCAGCATTGGCGCTCGATTGGCCAAGGCTGCGGTGGCCGTCAAACTAGACGGCGAGCTACTGGACCTCTCGAAACCTCTGCCGCATGGTGGCGAGTTCTCAGTAATCACCGACACCACAGACGAAGGCCGCCACGTGATCCGGCATTCGGCCGCGCACGTGATGGCCCAGGCGGTCCTCGACCTATACGAGGGGGCAACGTTCGCGATCGGGCCCGCAATCACTGATGGCTTCTACTACGACTTCAACATCGGCCGTCCGTTCGCGTCGGATGACATCGAACGAATCGAAGCTCGCATGGCGGAGATTATTGCCGAGGACCAGGCCTTTCAACGGGAGGAGTTCTCGGTCGAGGAGGCGTTGTTGCTGTTCAGCGGCCAGCCATACAAATCGGAGATCATTCAGTCGGTCGATGACTCCGAGGTAGCCGGCGGGGACTCGGTGAGTGTCTATCGAAATGACGCCTTCGTCGACCTGTGCCGCGGACCGCATCTCCCGAGCACGGGACGCCTCAAAGCGGTCAAGCTGCTTCGCACGGCCGGTGCCTATTGGCGCGGAGATGAGAATCGAGATCAACTCCAAAGGATCTACGGAACTGCTTGGGAGTCGAAACAGGCGTTGGCAGAACATCTCCATCGGCTGGAAGAGGCCGAGCGGCGCGATCACCGCAAGCTCGGCAACGAGCTTGATTTGTTCTCCTTTCCACCTGAACTGGGTTCCGGTCTTGCCATATGGCATCCGAAAGGCGGTCTGCTGCGCACAGTCATCGAGGATTACAGCAGGCGAACCCACCTCAGCCACGATTACGAGATAGTGGCCACCCCGCACGTTGCTCGCGCCCACTTGTGGCAGACGTCGGGACACCTCGATTTCTATGCCGAAGGTATGTACCCGGGAATGGTCCTGGACGAGCAAACCGAATACCGCATGAAGCCGATGAACTGCCCGTTCCACATCCTCATCTTCAAGAGCGGGGGCAGGAGCTACAGAGAGTTGCCGATGCGCCTGTTCGAATTGGGAACGGTATATCGATACGAGCGCTCGGGCGTGATCCACGGATTGCTGCGCGCACGAGGATTCACCCAGGACGACAGCCACATATTCGCAATGGAATCGCAGATTGCCGACGAGCTGCAGAATCTGCTGGACTTCACTCTGATGGTGCTGCGAGATTTCGGGTTCGACGAGTTCGAAGCGGACCTGTCCACGCGGCCGGCGAAATACGTGGGGCAGGACGACTTGTGGGACAAGGCAGAGGCTGCCCTGCAGTCGGCCCTCGAGACGGCCGGCCTGCCTTTTGAGATCGCCGAGGGCGAAGGCGCTTTTTACGGTCCCAAGATCGACGTGCATGTGCGGGATGCGATCGGCCGCCGCTGGCAGCTCTCGACACTGCAAGTCGACTTTGCTCAACCCGAGAATTTCGATCTTCTGTACGCCTCGGGCGAGAACACTCGCGAGCGTCCGGTAATGATTCACCGGGCGTTGATGGGTTCCATCGAACGGTTCGTCGGGATTCTCGTCGAGCACTACGCCGGCGCCTTCCCGATGTGGCTGTCGCCGGTGCAGGCGACGATTGTGCCGGTGGCAGATCGGCACAACGAATATGCACGGGGCGTCGCCGCAGACATGGTTGCTGCCGGAATTCGTGCTGACGTCGATGTTGCGGATGACACGGTTGGTGAGAAGATTCGACGGGCGATTACCCACAAGACTCCGGCGGTCCTGGTGGTCGGTGACCAGGACGTTGAGAACGGCACCGTTGGGTTGCGACTCCGCGGCGAAGAGCATGAGCGCCGCGGCATTGCAGCTTCGGAGGCGGTGGCAGAGTTGGCCGAGGCTGCGGCGCCACCCCGATGACCGACCGGCAACCTCCCGCGATTCATATATCGCAAGAAGTGGTCGAGTCGGAGGCCGTTCCCGACGATCTCGACTCCTGGGCGTTGGGACCCTACGAGTTCCCATCCCCTCGCCGACGTAGATCATCGGCGTTGGTCTATGCGATTGGGGCGATTCTGGCTGGTGCCGGAGCGCTCTCAGGTCTGCCAGGGGGCATGTGGGTGGTCGCATCGAGCTTTGGAGCGCTGGCCGTATGGCATGTGGTGACCGCGTGGCCCCTGGAAGTCGGTGACGAGGAGGCACTGGAAGCTGCCGCCAAAGCGGTGTCGTTTCCAGTCGGTCACTCGTCGGGGGCAGTTCGATTTGAGGGGTTGAGAGCGCGTCCCGTTTGGAACGTGCTGATGTACTCGGCAGACGACCCCCCTTCGAAACGCGGTCTGGTCCTGATCGACGGATCCAGCGGCGAGCTTCGGGTAGAGCCATATGAAGAGGATCTATAGCCAGCCGTGGGTGCAGGCGGCGAGCTAAAGACTGACGAAGCGGCCCCGAAGGGCCGCTTTCACGTTCCAGCCAACGGCCAATGGCTAGTGGCCTTCGGCTCCGACCTACCTGAGATCCATTGCGGTGAAGTTGCGTTCCGTTTCACCAACGTAGATTTGTCGGGGGCGACCGATCCTCGTCGTGGGATCGAAACGCATTTCTTTCCACTGAGCTATCCAACCGGGCAGGCGCCCGATGGCAAACAACACAGTGAAGATGTCCACGGGGAATCCCATTGCCTTGTAGATGATGCCCGAATAGAAATCGACATTCGGATATAGCTTGCGCTCTGCGAAGTACTCGTCCGAGAGGGCAACCTCTTCGAGTTGCTTGGCAACGCCGAGCATCGGATCGTCTTCACCCAACTTGTCCAGTACATCAACGGCGTAGCTCTTGATGATCCTGGCCCGTGGGTCGAAATTCTTGTAGACGCGGTGACCGAATCCCATCAAGCGGAATGGATCATCCTTGTCCTTCGCCTTGGCGATGAATTGCTCCACATCGCCGCCACCCTTGATGATTTCATCGAGCATCTCAACGACTCGCTGGTTGGCGCCACCATGCAACGGGCCGGACAGGGCGTGTATCCCTGATGCGACTGACGAGAACAGGTTGGCTTGCGAGGAACCGACCATGCGAACCGTCGACGTCGAACAATTCTGCTCGTGGTCGGCGTGCAGAATCAGCAACACATCCAATGCCTTTGACACGACCGGGTCGACTTCATAGGACTCGGTCGGGTACGAGAACACCATTTGCAGGAAGTTAGACGAGTAGTCGAGGTCGTTGCGCGGGTACTGGAAAGGCTGACTGAGCCCGTACTTGTAGCCCCATGCTACGAGCGTGATCATCTTGGCGATGAGCCGCTTGGCGCTGATGTCGATGGCTTCCTCATCGGTTGGATCGAGGGCATCCGGGTAGAAGGTTGCGAGGGCAGAAATGGCGGAGGCCAACATCTGCATCGGATGGGCATCCGTCGGGAATGCCTCGTAGAGGTGCTTCATGTCCTCGCGCACCATCGTGTGATTGTTGACGTCGTCGACGAACTCCTCGTATTGCCTTGTTGTCGGGAGTTCTCCATAGAGGAGGAGATAAGCCACCTCCAGGAACGAGGCGCTCTCAGCGATCTGCTCTATCGGGTATCCCCGGTAACGAAGAATTCCCTTTTCTCCATCGAGAAATGTGACCGAACTGAAGGATTCCGCCGTGTTGGCGAACCCCTTGTCATGAGTCACGATTCCAGTTTGCCCCCGCAGCATGTTGGTATCGATTGCCATTTCGTCTTCCGTGCCCGTGATGACGGGCAGTGCTATCTCGCGATCACCGACTTTGAGAATGGCCTCGTCCATATAGATCTCCTTTGCTGCGGTCCGCTAGGAATCATCCTTGCTGGCCGCGTCGATTACCTTCTGCGCCTCCTGGTGAGGCATTTCGTCGTACCGTGCGAACTCCATCTCGAAGAATCCGCGCCCCCCGGTCATCGACCGAAGATCAACTGCGTATCGCTGCATCTCGCCCAGGGGGACCTCCGCGGTAACCACACGCAGATGACCCTCTGAGTCCATGCCGAGGACCCTTCCCCGCTTGGCGTTGATGTCACCGATGACATCACCCATGAAGTTTTCCGGGACCCTTATCTTCGCTTCCATTATCGGCTCCAGAATCACCGCGCCCAGCTTCGGCGAGGCTGCCCTGAAGGCCATGATTCCGGCCATGCGGAAGGACATCTCGTCCGAATCCACGGAGTGGTATTTTCCGTCATACAGAGTTGCCTGCACGTCCACGACCGGGTACCCGGCGAGTGGGCCCTTTGTAAGGGCCTCCTCGACACCTTTCTCCACTGCCGGAATGAATTGACGTGGGACAGAACCGCCCTTGGTGGCATTGACGAACTCAAACCCGGCGCCGCGCGGCCGCGGAGCGAACTTGACGAACGCAACTCCGAATTGTCCTCTACCGCCGCTCTGCTTCTTGTGCTTGCCTTCAGCCTCGGTAGTGGCGGTAATGCTCTCCCGGTATGGCACAGTCGGAATTGCAGTGTCGATTTCGACGCCGAACTTGCGCGAGATGCGTGCCGCGGTCACGTCCAGGTGGTTATCTCCGAGTCCAGAAAGGACCGTTTCGTGGGTCTCCTTCCGCCGTTCGACCTTCAAGGTTGGGTCTTCTTCGACAACCTTTTGGAGGGCACCAGATAGCTTGTCTTCGTCCTGAGAGGACTTGGGGAAGATGGCCACCGACATAACCGGATTCGGAAACGAGATCGGCTTGATGCGAATGGCGGCCCCTGGTTCTACCAACGTATCGCCGGCGAGTACCGAGTCCAGTTTCGCAACAGCGGCGATGTCTCCAGTGACGACTTCCTGGGCGTCGTGGTGATCTTTACCCTGCATGAAGAACAAGTTGTGCATGCGCCCGGTGCCGGACCCATTGGCGTTTTCGAGGTTGTCGTCGTGCCTGACCGAACCAGAGAAGACTCTGAACAACGAGATGCGGCCGACGTAGGGGTCGGAGTGGGTTTTGAACACGTAGGCGGTTGCCGGCCCGTCGGCGGATACTTCGAGTTCACCCACTTCCAAAGGAGGGGTGGCGTGTTCGAGGGGATTCGGTCCAAACTCGACGATGAAGTCTGCCAGTGTGTCTACTCCGATCAGCGCTCCCGCCGAACCGCAGAGAACCGGGAAGATCTCGCCCTCGAGCATCCCGCTATGAACCGACTCGATTATCTGCTCACGCGACGGTTCCTCTCCCTCGAAATACTTCTCCATCATTTCATCGTCGGTCTCAACGACAGCCTCGATGAGCGTGGTGTGGGCGTCGGAGACGAGTTCGACCATGTCTTCTGGGAGATCGATCTGCTTGGCAACGGATCCACCGTCGTAGCCGAAGGCCCGACTGGACACGACTCGCACGATTCCGCTGAGGTCCTGTTCGGAACCGATTGGAAGTTGAATCGGGGCTATCCGCTTGCCGAAAGCCTCGGTGAGTTGGGTCAATGTTCGTTGGAACGAGGACCGTTCCCGGTCGAGTTTGTTGATGAAGACGACGCGGGGAAGATTCTCTTCTGCGGCGGCTCGCCACAGCGCTTCTGTCTGGACTTCAACACCATCAACGCCCGACACTACGAAGATTGCCATGTCGGCCACACGGAGAGCAGCTACGGCGTCGCCGATGAAGTCGGCGTAGCCTGGGGAGTCGAGGATGTTGATCTTGTGGCCCTTCCATTCACAGGATGCCACTGCAACATTCAGGGAGATCTGGCGTTCCGTCTCCTCTGGTTCGAAATCGGTAACTGTGGTGCCGTCTTCAACACGTCCCACACGGGTTGTAGCACCGGCGACGTTGAGAAGCGCTTCGGCCAGGCTTGTCTTACCAGCTCCGCCATGTCCGACTAGCACCACGTTGCGGATTCTCTCGGGAACCACAGGACCTCCTCATAATCGATTTCCCGAGGGATACTAGTTGCGGTAGGCGGGGCCGATTCCTGCTACGTTGGCGGCTCGCAGAGAAAGCCCTCCAATGATCGAGCAGCGGGCCCGAGGCCATATTGAACGATACCTAGATCCGATCGGTCGGGTGCTGGTCGCCGCCCGGTTCACACCGATGGCGGTGACGCTGGTCGGACTCACGCTGGTTGTCACCGGCGCGGTGCTGGTTGGTTCCTCCTCTTTTGTCGTCGGGGCTTCAATCGCCGCCTTGGGTTCGGCATTGGATGGCCTTGACGGAACCGTGGCTCGATTGTCGGGCAGTGCGTCTAGACGTGGTGCTTTCGTGGACTCTGTGTCAGATCGCCTTGGAGAAACGGCCATGTGGTCGGGGCTTGCTTTCGCAGTTTCCGATGAAGGTGAGGTGCTGGCGCTTCTATGCGTTCTGAACCTGGGAGCGTCCCTCTTGGTCTCTTATCTCCGAGCTAGAGCAGAATCCGTGGGTGCAGACGGTCGCGGGGGCCTCATGGGGAGAGCAGAGCGGGTAATCCTGTTCACGGCCGGTCTCGTTTTCGATTTCGTTCCGGTCATGCTGTGGGTGATGGCTGCTTTGACCTGGATGACCGTAGCCCAGCGTTTCTCATTGGTGTGGCGCCGTTTAGAAAGCTGAAGCAGGTCGTCGCCTACGCGGCGATGAACTGGATCTA